>NZ_DJDN01000019.1:0-251 GCF_002431095.1 Pantoea sp. UBA5923
AAGAAGTTGTCTGGATCCCCGGTTGCGGTTGTCCAGCCCATCAGCGCCGCCTGATGTTCGCCGCTGCGCACCCGCTTGAGATATTCGCCCCATTCGTAGGTCACGATGGTCGCCTTGATGCCGACCTTCGACCAGTCCGCCTGGATCATCTCCGCCATACGGCGCGCGTTGGGGTTATAGGGCCGGGAAACCGGCATGGCCCAGAGCGAAATTTCGGTGCCGGGAGCGATGCCCGCCTGCTTCAGCAGCGC
>NZ_DJDN01000019.1:426-33297 GCF_002431095.1 Pantoea sp. UBA5923
TTCAGATCTTTGTTTTCGCTCCAGACCCCTGGCGGCAGAATATTTTTAGCCACGGTGCCGGTGCCTTTGAAGATAGCGTCGATAATGGCGGGCTTGTTGATCGCCATCGCCAGCGCCTGACGCACCTCGACCTTATCCAGCGGCGCTTTAGTGGTGTTAAACGCCAGGAAACCGGTGTTCAGCCCCGCTTTTTGCATCAGGTTGATAGCCTGATTGCTGCGCAGTTTCTCCAGATCGGCTGGATTGGGAAACGGCATCACCTGGCATTCCCCCTTCTCCAGCTTGGCGAGCCGAACCGAGGCGTCCGGCGTGATGCTGTAGACGATGCGATCCAGCTTCGCCTTGCCTGCCCAGTATTGCGGGAAGGCTTTATAGAGAATGCGCGAATCTTTCTGGTACTGCATCAGCTGGAACGGGCCGGTGCCGATGGGATCCATATCGACTTTTTCCGGCGTGCCCGCCTTCAGCATCCGATCGGCGTATTCGGCGGAGTGGATTGAAGCGAAGTACCAGGCGAGATCGGCGAGNNGAATGGCGATTCCGCATGGTTAAGCGTAAAGCGTACGGTGTGGTCGTCGACGCGATCGATGCTTTTGATCAGCGTCGTCAGCTCCAGACTGTCGAAGTTAGCGTAGGTGCCGCCAGAGACGTTGTGGTAGGGATTTTTCGGATTCATCTGCCGCATAAAAGAGAAAATAACGTCGTCGGCGTTGAAATCACGGCTGGGTTTGAAGAGTTTGTTGCTCTGAAACTTTACGTTTTGACGCAAATGGAAGGTATAGACCTTGCCGTCCGGGCTGATCTCCCAGCTTTCGGCCAGGCTCGGCACCAGTTCAGTTGTGCCATATTTAAAATCCACCAGCCGGTTGAATACCGGCACTGCGCTGGCGTCCACGCTGGTTCCCGAGGTGTAGAGCTGCGGATTAAAGTTCTCCGGCGACCCTTCCGCGCAGTAAACCAGCGTTTTCGCGCTGGCGTTATGCATCAGGGCGGCGGTCAGCAACGCCAGCATCGCTATCTTCGCTTTCATCATTTCCTCACTTTTTATTGACTTCCGTTGGTCAGATTCCCTAAATGATCCAGGCGCTTTATGGATATCACGTTTTCGTAACATAGCGAACCCTGCTGATGGCAGACAAATAAGGAACAGTGATGACAGCCCTTGCAAATCAGTTAACCCAACGCTTTTTCCGTTATCTGGCCGTTAGCAGCCAGAGCGACGCTAAATCGAACACTTTGCCAAGCACGCCCAGCCAGCACGCGATGGCGCGGCTGCTGGCGCAGGAGCTAACCGCTCTCGGCCTCGACGAGGTGGTGATCGACGACTGCGCCACGGTGACCGCCGTAAAGCGCGGCAACCGGCAGGATGCGCCGCGCATCGGTTTTATCACCCATATCGATACCGTTGACGTAGGCCTGTCGCCCGATATTCATCCGCAGATCCTCACCTGGCAAGGAGAAGATCTGCTGCTCAACGCGCGCGAAGGTATCTGGCTGCGTCGCGAGGAGCACCCGGAGATTGCGCCCTATCTCGGCGAGGAGATTATTTTCAGCGACGGCACCAGCGTGCTGGGCGCGGACAATAAAGCGGCGGTGACGGTGGTGATGACATTGATGGAGAATTTGCAGGGCGATCACGGCGATATCCTGGTGGCCTTTGTGCCCGATGAGGAGATCGGTCTGCGCGGCGCGAAAGCGCTGGATCTGGAAAAGCGTTTTAACGTCGATTTTGCCTGGACCATCGACTGCTGCGAACTGGGCGAAGTGGTATATGAAAATTTCAATGCCGCGTCGGCGGAAATAACCTTTACCGGCGTGCCTGCGCACCCGATGTCGGCCAAAGGCGTGCTGGTCAATCCGCTGCTGATGGCGCACGAATTTATCAGCCTGTTCGATCGCCAGGAAACGCCGGAGCACACCGAAGGCCGTGAAGGCTATATCTGGTTTAATGAAATGCAGGCGGGCGCCAGCCAGGCGACGCTGAAAGCTTCGATTCGCGATTTCGATCTGACGCAGTTTGCCGCGCGCAAAGAGCAGCTGCATCAGGCGGTCGCGGAGATCGCCCGGCGCTACCCAACGGGCAGCGTTGCAATTCACATCAGCGATATCTACAGCAATATCAGCAACGCCGTAGGTGAGGATCGTCGCGCTATCGATCTGATCTTCACCGCGCTGGCGGATCTGAATATTGAGCCGAAGGTGATCCCGATGCGCGGCGGTACCGACGGCGCGGCGCTCTCAGCGAAAGGCCTGCTGACGCCGAACTTCTTTACCGGCGCGCACAACTTCCACTCCCGCTTCGAGTTTCTGCCGATTTCGTCGTTTGTGAAGTCCTATCAGGTGGCAGAGAGGCTCTGTTTGCTGGCGGCGCAGCGCTAAAGGCTACGGCAGGATAGCAGGAATAAATGCCCTAATAACTTACAGGCTAAGATTCAGGCTGTAAGATATTAGGGCTTGAATGGGGGGTTAGTTATTTGAATGTTTACTTTGAGCGAGTAGCGGAAGCTTACTGATGCAAATTATTCAGGCTGAAAAGGAGGTGATCCCGTATTACTGGCCGTCAGTCACAGGAACAGGATATTTCAGCTCTATCTGCGGGGCATCAACCAGCTGCCTGCCCGATCGGGCCATCAGGTATCCCGCAATCTCTTCAGCAGATAATTCGACGTGAAACATTTCAGGGTCCTGGAACCACTGATCGGGCCAATAGATAAGATCAGAGGGATTGCCCGGGAAGTTTATCTCAAGTAAAGAGAGAGCAAAGTCTTGCTCAGATTCCTCTCCTTCCGCGTTACAAATATATTCAATGGTATGCAGCAGTTCATGCCAGGTAAAATCCTCATAGAACCTTTCCAGGTTAAAGGCCATTCGTGTAAATTCCCTGGCGCTGGTCCAGGATCTAAAATCTCTAAAATCTGAATATTCACGGGGACACATTACCTGGCTGTTCCAGTCAACAATCATTGCCCTTAACTCACAGTCTTGTTCCGTTTTCCCCCCATCTATTTTAGAAAGTATATGCTCAGCCTTTTTTGTCATCTCAATAATTTTTTTGTTGCTGACGTTGGCAGGTTTCATGCGTTCTGGCAGAGGCACTGTTTTCATCCTTGTAAGACATTTTCAAAAAAGAGGCGATTAATAATGATTAACGCAAAGGCAGCGTTCGTAAACCTCAATATTAAAAAGGCGGCTATCCGCCGCCTGACTGGTCTTACTTTTTGGCGCTGACGTCAATGCCGGGGAAATATTTCTCCGCCAGCTTTTTCACTGTGCCGTCGTCCTGGATTTTGGTAATCGCCGCATCCAGCGTCTGCTTCAGTTTGGTATCGCCCTTACGCAGTCCAAAACCGATGCCGGAACCGAGAATCGCATCATCTTCTACCGCTTTACCGGCAAAAACGAAACCCTTGCCCTGGGGCTTATCGAGGAAGCCCGACTGGCCCGCGGCGGACATCACCAGCGTGCCGTCAAGACGGCCTGCGACCATATCGTTATATACCTGATTCTGATCCTGATAGGAGGTCACGGTAACGCCTTGCGTTTCCCAGTGCTTTTTAGCGTAGGTCTCCTGAATCGACCCCTGCAGCACGCCGATATTCTTGCCCTTCAGCGCCTCAGCGGTTGGCTGCAGCTTCTCACCCTCTTTGACAATCAGCATGCTCGGAATACGGTAAATCGGTTTGGTGAAATCGATGCTTTTCGCCCGCGCTTCGGTGATATTCATCGCTGAGTTAATGGCGTCGAATTTCTTCGCCTGCAGCGCCGGGATCAGCGCGTCGAAGCTGCTCTCCACCCAGTGGCAGTCGAAATTGCCGGTGGCGCAGATAGCCTTGCCCAGTTCAATATCGAAGCCTTCCAGCTCGCCCTGCGCGTTGCGGCTCTCAAACGGCGCATACTGCGACTCCAGGCCATAGCGCAGCGTTTCCGTCGCCAGCGCATGTACAGAACTCATCAGCCCCAGCGCAAGAAAGAGCGCGTTAAGTTTTTTCATCTTATTTTCCCCTGAGATTAACCCTTCACTCGACAGAGCGCCTCTGCGCCGCGCTGCAGAGTGGCATCATCTTTTGCAAAAGAGAGACGAATCACGTTGTTATCGGTGCCGTCCATATAAAACGCCGAAAGCGGAATGGTTGCCACGCCGTGTTCAACGATAAGACGTTTTACCATCTCGCTGTCAGCTTCGTCACTGAAATGTCCGTAGCTGGCTAAAACAAAAAAAGAACCGGCACACGGCAGCAGCTTAAACGGCGAATCCTGCAGCAGCGATACCAGACGATCGCGCTTCTGCTGGTAGAACGCCGACAGCGACAGATAGTTTTCGGCGCGCTGCAGGTAGTGCGCAAAGCCGATCTGCATCGGCGTATCGGCGGCATACATCATAAACTGATGCACTTTTACCAGCTCCTCCATCAGTTCGGCGGGCGCAAGACAGTAGCCGACGCGCCAGCCGGTAACGTGAAAGGTTTTGCCGAAGGAAGAGACGATAACGCTGCGCTGCGCCAGCTCCGGATGGGTCGCCATGCCGCAGTGCGCGCGGCCGTCGAACACAATATGCTCATAGACTTCGTCAGAGAGCACCACAATATCGGTGCCGCGCGTTAGTGCCGCCAGCTGCGCCAGATCGGCGGGCGTCAGCACCTGTGCGCTCGGGTTGTGCGGCGTATTGATAATGATCATTCGGGTGCGCGGCGTCAGCGCGGCGCGCAGCTCATCCCAGTTAATGGCGTAGTCGGGGAACTGCAGCTTCAGGCCAACCGGCGTGCCGCCCTGTAAACGCACCACCGGCGCGTAGCTGTCGAAAGCGGGCTCGAAGAAAATTACCTCGTCGCCCTGGCTTACCAGCGCCGTAATCGCCATATAGATGCCCTGGCTGGCGCTGCCGCTAATCAGCACTTCGGTCGCGGGATCGTAATGCTGACCATAAAGCGCAGCGACCTTAGCCGCCAGCGCCTCTTTCAGCGCGGGCCAGCCGGTCATTGGCGCGTACTGGTTATGCCCTTCGCGCATGGCGCGACTGACCTCCTCCACCAGGGCCGGATCGCAAGGGAAGTTAGGCGCGCCCTGCGACAGGTTAATCGCGCTGTGCTGCGCTGAGAGCTGTCCGATGACGCTGAAGATCGTGGTGCCTACGTCAGGCAATTTAGAGGTGACGTTAACGCTGCTATTCATCGGGCAAACTCCTGCGCGGCTGCATAAACATGTCGATTTAGTTAATTTCTATTCAACGACCCGGCGCTTGAGCCGACAAGCGAATTGTTGTCATAATAGCTATGACTAAAATGCATAGCTGGAGTGATGATGCCGCGTTCTTTGCCGCTTAACGCTATACACGCCTTTCTGGTGACTGCGCGCCATTTCAACCTGACGCGCGCGGCGGGCGAACTCTGTATTACTCAGGGGGCGGTCAGTCGTAAAATCGCCACGCTTGAACACTATCTGGGCTTCGCGCTGTTCGAGCGGCACGCGCGCGGCCTGCGCCTGACCGCGCAGGGAGCGGCGCTGCTGCCGGAACTGCGCCAGGGTTTTGAACAGATGCAGAGCGCCACGGACAGGGCGATGCGCCATCACGGCGTGATTCGGCTAAAAGCGCCGACCTGCGCAATGCGCTGGCTGGTACCGCGCCTGATGGCGCTGGAGCAGCAGCAGCCGGAACTGCATGTCGCCCTGACCACCACGCTGGAGCATCACGCGCAGCTGGATGGGTTCGACGCCGCCATCCTTTACGGCACGCCGCCGCCTGGGACGATTCATCTGTTTGACGAGGCAATTACACCGGTAATGGCCGCCGACATTGCGCCGCCCGCCTCGCCTGAGGCGTTGGCGGCAATGACCTTTCTGCATCCCACCAGCGATAGCCGCGACTGGCAGCTGTGGCTCGACGCACAGAATACCAGGCTGACGATGACGCGTAATCAACACTTCAGCACCATGGATCTGGCCATTAGCGCGGCGATACAGGGGTTTGGCGTAACGGTAGCGGATATTAATCTGGTGGAGAGCGATCTGGCGAACGGACGTCTGATTGCGCCGTTCGCCAGTCGGGTGAAAACCGGGGCGGCCTACAGCCTGCTGCAGCGCCCGGTCAAAGATGCGCCGCCTTTCCTGTCGGATCTGGCGGCATGGCTGTCACGCGATTAAAAGGTTACCCATTCGCCGCTCTGGTCCGCCCCAGAGCGATGCGCTGCGGCTACGGACGGCGTAGCGCTGTTGCCGCGAGGCGGCGCGCTGGCAATCGGCTCGTGCGATGAAAGACGGAACCGGGAAACCGAGGCTTCCAGCGATTCGGTCTGACGCGCCAGCGCGGCGGCGGCGGATGAGACCTCTTCCACCAGCGAGGCGTTCTGCTGCGTCACGCTGTCCATTTCGGTGACGGCTACGCCTACCTGTGAAATGCCTTTGCTCTGCTCTTCCGACGCGGCGGCAATCTGTTTCATGATGGCGTCAACGTCCTGCACCGACTTAAGAATATTGTGCATGGTGCTGCCGGTGTTGCTCACCAGAATCGCGCCTTTGTCCACGCGCTGCACTGAATCCTCAATCAGCGCGGCGATCTCTTTCGCCGCACCGGCGCTGCGCTGTGCCAGATTGCGCACCTCGCTGGCGACGACCGCGAATCCGCGCCCCTGTTCGCCGGCGCGCGCCGCCTCAACCGCTGCGTTCAGCGCCAGAATATTGGTCTGGAAAGCGATGCCGTTGATGACGCTGGTGATCTCGGCAATCTTTTTCGAACTGCCGGAGATGCCGTTCATGGTAGAGACCACTTCGCTTACCAGCTGGCCGCCCTGCTGCGCCGTTGACGAGGCAGTTTCCGCCAGCATGCTGGCCTGACGCGCGTTGTCGGCGTTGAATTTCACCGTTGCGGTCAGCTGCTCCATGCTGGCGGCAGTCTGCTCCAGCGCCGCCGCCTGCTCTTCAGTGCGTGAAGAGAGATCGTTGTTGCCCGCTGAGATCTCTGCCGCGCCGCGCGAGATATTCTCGGTACCGCTGCGGATCGCGCTGACCGCTTCGCGCAGGCTCTCCTGCATGGCACTCAGCAGCGGCACCAGCTTGCCGACGCAGTTGCGTCCGAACGGTGCAACCGGCTGGCTCAGATCGCCTGTGGCGATCACGGCGAAATGTTCGCGGATGCGATCCAGCGGCTTCACCAGCATGGTGACCAGATAGCGATCGGTAAACAGCAGGATCAGTAAGCCCAGGAAAACTGCCGCCACCAGCGTAATTTTCGTCAGTACGGTCAGGTGATCGACTCTGACGCGGGTCTGATCCAGCTTGACGGCCGCCGCCTGATTGAACGCCTCAGCGCTGGCACCAAACGCGCGGCTCAGCGCAGGCGTCACTGTGCTGGCGTGCTGGCGATAGGCTTCCAGCGAATCCTGACGCGCTTTTTGCAGCTGCGGCGTCACACCTTCATCGAGCAGCTTTTGCCAGCTGACGATGACCTGGTCGACGATCTGCGCTTCCATCGGGCCTGGCGCCATCTGTTTAAACTGCGTCAGCTGCTGCGTCATGTTGTTCAGCGCCTGCTGAACCGGCTGCCAGTCCGCCTCAGTTGGCTGCGCACCGCCCGCTTTGCTTTCCATAATGCGCGACAGGCGCGTGATAACGCGAAAATACTGGTCGTTGCCCTTGCTTAAGGTAGTCATTTGCGCGACCAGATGGCGATCGACGTCATTGCCTTCGCTGAGCGCGCCGAGCGAATGCACGCTGAACCAGCCTACTGCGCACCACAGCAGGCAAAAAAGCCCGAGAATCCACAGCATAACGGCGCGAATTGTGAAATTTTTTAATATACCCATAGCCAAATCCTTGACGGTGAAAACCGAGAGGGGCCCGATAATCTCGGGCATAATGGCGTTATCGGCAGAAATTCAGGAAGGTACAGCAGTTTAGTTAGCAAAAAAATTGCTTAATGCCTCTGAGGCAGGTACGCATAAGCAACTGATTTGCAATATTTAGTATTGCGCAGGCAGGAAAAAAAACCGTTCTGCTGCCTTAATAATTAGCCGTCAAAGCTTTACCATGCTTTTCATCATCAGGCGAAACAGCCTCAGTCGCGCACGCATAAAATTGCGCTTGAGCAGCAGCGCATTCTCTCCGCCTTCGCCAAACGACAGCGTAATATCTTCGCCGGGATGCCAGGCGGGCCAGCTTATCTCGCCCTCCAGCCGGTGGCTGAATTCATTTACGTCTCGCGCAAAGGCGAACCAGTAATCCGCCATACGCTGCGAAAAGGCGCGATCGCTGTCGGTATAGGGGCGTTCACTGTCGGCAGGCTGCATCGCTTCCAGCGTATTAAGCGTATAGGGCACCTCGTTGCCATGCCATGCGCCGTGTGGATAGAGATCGCGCGACTGTTCCGAAACATAGTCAAACCAGTAGCGCCAGCCCGGCATGCCGACGTTGTGCTGCGCGCGCATCAGGATCCACGGCATGACGCTAAAAGCCATATCGCGTGCCGCCGCACGCCCCAGCAGGCGATCGTCATGAATATCGTATAGCCATTTCAGCAGCCGATAGCTGAGCGGCCTGTTGGCCCGCAGCTGGCGCATAACCGCGGCAGTATCCACGTTAAAGTATCCCAGCACGCTGGCTTCGTCGCTGTTGCTGCCAGCCATCAGCGGAATGCGATGCTGCCGCCCCGCCATAAAGGTGTGCAGCATCGGCTGCGGCAATACGGCGTCGCCAGCAATGGGCACCGGCCCTTGCCACAAAGGGGACTCCAGCGGCCAGAAGGCGTCGGCTGGCAGTTCGCGCAGCTGCTGCGCGGTAGCGTTGCGCAGACCGAAATGCGCCGCGACCTGCTCCCCCTGCTGCAGAGCCGCTTTACGCGGTTTGTCCGGCAGGCTGTAGGCGCTTTGCACTATCGCTTTATGAAACAGCCCCTCCGCCAGCGGTGAGCAACAGAGCGAAAGCACGCTGCGCGCGCCGGACGACTCGCCAAATATTGTGACGTTGTCACGGTTACCGCCAAACGCTGGGATATTGCGCTGTATCCATTGCAGCGCGGCAATCTGGTCGAGCAAAGCGAAGTTATTAACGATGCCGCCGTCGCGGTATTCCGCGTCCAGCGCCGGATGCGCGAAGAAACCGAGATGGCCGAGACGGTAATTTACCGTTACGACCACCGCGCCGCGCGCCGCCATTGGCTTGCCGTTATAGGGCGCCAGCCCGCCCGACCCCATCACAAAACCCCCGCCGTGTAGCCATACCATTACAGGCAAGGGCCGCGACGGCTCGACGTCAGGCGTCCAGACGTTGAGATAAAGGCAGTCTTCGCTGAGCGGGCCGGGATCGCCACCGCCTGCGGCGACGCAGAGCGCGCGGTTCTGCCAGCAGGCGGCGCCGAATGCGGTTGCATCGCGCACCTCCTGCCAGGGCGTTACCGGCTGCGGCGCGCGCCAGCGCAGCGCGCCCACCGGCGCGGCGGCATAAGGAATACCCTTAAAGACAAAGAGATCATCATCCATACTTCCTCTTAGCTCGCCTTCCGCTGTTCGGAGGCGCAGAGGTCGTCTGTTTTTCATTACCTGTTCCCTGATAAAGCGTTAAGGCATTATCTACAGGCCGTTAAGATATTGTCTATGTCCTTAGTGCATTTGCAGAATATGCTGAGCCGCCCGCGTTAAGCGTCGCCGATACCGCACCGTACCAGCGATTGCTGCTGGCGCGCCTGATAGAGCTGCATCTCATCCTGCACCGGCGCGCCGAGCGCCGCTTCAAAATCAGCCCTGCTGGCGTTGCCCGCCGTACGCGCCTGCGCCCTGTCCCCCAGATTCGACTGGAATATACCTGCCGCGCTGACCGGCAGAAAATCTTCATAAACAACCGGATCGGCAATAATGCGTCCCTGGTCGATCAGCGTCGCCAGCGATTCGCCCGGACGCGGCGGCTGCGCCTCGCCCTTTTCGCTCAGCCGGTAGTCGAACCAGGCGAGCTGCTGCTCGCGCAGGCTGCGCTCATTGTCGGGAAAGTCGCGAAATACCTCGGCCAGCCGCTGCTGATGCTGCTGGTTGTCGGCACCAGTGCCTGCTTCCGCCAGCAGACGATCGTACAGCGCGCGCCCTTTCGGCGTCAGCGCCACGCCGCGCTGCTCGATTTCGCCAAAGCGCGCAGTATGAGTCCCGGTCTCGCCCTGCTGGAAGCGTACCGGCTCCTCCAGCGCCTTAAAGCTGGTCTGACGCAGCAGAATCGGGACTTCGCGCCGCGGCGGCCCTTCAATCAGGGCTTTAGGATCGATGCCGTACTCCGGCATCAGCGACTGCACCAGGTCGATGTCGAGCGTGCGCGGCGTCAGATGATTGATATGGCATCCCGGAAAGCAGACCACGTCAGCAATCAGGCGATGCTGCTGGCTCAGCGCCTGGTAGGTCTCGCTGTCAACAGTGCTCACGCCATGCCAGCGGAACGTTTCCAGCGCCTCTTTGACAAAGGCGTCGGCATCCGCGTCACTGAGGCCGCCCTGCTGCTGATATTGCGCGATTAACGCCCGGCAGCGCGGCGTAAAAATGTCGCGCTGCGCCAGTATCGCCGCCGCCTTTTCCCGCAGCTGAAGATCGTCGATGAGTTCCAGCCGCAGCAGCGAGGTAAAAACGCGGAAGGGATTGCGGCGCAGCGCCGCGTCGCTGACTGGACGAAACGCGGTGGAGTGCACCGGCACGCCCGCCTGCGAGAGATCGTAGTAGCCGACCGGCTCCATCCCCATTACCGCGAACATCTGCCGCAGCGTCGCCAGCTCTTCAGCCGTACCGACGCGAATAGCGCCGTGACGCTCCAGATTAAGGCGCTCAAGCTCATCTGCTGCTTCAAGCCGCACTTTCAGCGCCGGGCGCTCGGCTAAGCAGCGCGCATTGACGCGCTGTACCAGCGTCATCAGCGTGCCATACTGCGGCACCTCCTGCTGATACATAGCGGACATCGCCTGTGAGAAGCGCGTACGAATAGCGTCCGCGCTGAGGAAGTGATTCATGGTGCCTGCTCCTGACATGATCGACGTTGCTGCTACTGTAGAGCAACGCGAAATCGGCAGGCAAAAAAGTTACGGATTTGTGATCGGCTTAAAGCCGAAGCGATTTTTCATCATCAGCATCAGCGTGGTCAGCAGCGCGGGGATCGCCAGCAGCACGAAGATCAGGCTGAAAGACCAGCCGAGAGAGAGCATCTCCGCGCCGACAAAGGCGCTGAGGATAGCCCCGACGCGGCCGACGCCATGCATCCAGCTGGAGCCCGTCGCGCGGGCATGGGTAGGATAGTAGCTGGCGGAAAGCGCATTCATGCCGGTATTGGCGCCGTTGAAACAGAAGCCGCTGAGAAAGGCGATGCCGCTCATCATTCCCACTTCCGCTGGTGAAAAGCCCAGCGCAACAATCGCCAGTCCACCGCAGAAATAGATAACAGCCAGCGCCAGATTCGCATTAAAGCGGTCCATCAGCCAGCCGGCAAACAGCGACCCAAGGGTGCCGCCCGCCTGATACATGGCGGTGATAATAGCCGCGTCGGTTACGGACATGCCCAGCGTATTGATAAGCGATGGCAGCCAGCTGCCGATCAGATAAACCAGAAACAGCCCCATAAAATAGCCGCCCCACAACATCAGGCTGCCGAAAAGATAGCGACGGGAAACAACGGTAGCGATTGCGCCCTGAGTCTGTGGCGTCGGCTCCTGCGAGTGAAAGGCGCTGTCGGGCCGCGTGGCGCCGGGCAGCATTCGCTCCAGAATCGCGTGAATGCGCGTCGCGGGCGCGCGGCGGCTAATCAGAAAACGCACCGACTCCGGCACGCCACGCATTAAAAACGGCAAAACCACCAGCGGCAGGATGCCGCCCAGCATCATGACCGCATGCCAGCTGTAGCGCGGCAGCAGCCACGAGGCGGCAAAGCCGCCGCTGGCGGCGCCGAAAGTAAAGCCGCAGAACACCACGGTGATGATAAAGGCGCGGCGGCGCTCCGGCGCATATTCCGCCACCAGCGTGCCGACGTTAGGCATCGCTGCGCCCAAGCCCAGACCGGTCAGAAAGCGAAACAGCATCATCTGCTCGATGTTATTTGCCAGCGCAGTGGCGAGAGTCCATAGCCCGAAGAAAAAGACGCTGAGGATAATCATCATGCGGCGACCATAGCGATCGGCCAGCGGCCCCGCCAGCATAGCGCCGAGCGCCAGCCCGACGAGCGCCGCGCTGATCACAACGCCAAGCTGATGGTTGGTGACGTTCCAGGCCGCCTTAAGCGTCGGAGCGATAAAGCCCATCAGCGCGATATCCATGCCGTCAAGCGCGACCACAATAAAGCAGAGCGCAATCAGACGCTTTTGCCAACGGCTTAGCTCTGACTGATTAATTAACTGGCGAACGTCTATTGCTTCAATGCTGGTCACTGCGAACTCCTCACTGCGCTCACCTCTTGAAACATCAGTTTTGGTAAAAAAAACGGCAGCTATGATAGCCCATCGTTAACAATAAGGCGTTCGATTTTTATATGATATTGAGAATTATTCAACATTTAATGGTTAACGCACTGAATTCCCTTTAAACCTCTTTTCCAGCCTGGCCGCAGCTCTGCCGCCCTGCTGCGAGTACTTTTACCGAAATATCAATCACAAACGTCGCCCATCCCATTTTGTTAATTATATTTTGCAGCAAAGTTAACAAAACCCATCTTTAATAGTTGTCGGGTAGCGGCAAAACTTATTAACTTTGTGAGATGGACAAAAATATCCTTTTCAATCAGCGCATTCGCTTGCGCCATCTTCATACCTTTGTTGCGGTGGCGCAACAGGGGACCCTGGGGCGCGCGGCGGAAACCCTGAACCTCAGCCAGCCCGCACTCTCTAAAACGTTAAATGAGCTTGAGGAGCTGACGGGCGTTCGCCTGTTTGAGCGAGGCCGGCTGGGCGCACAGCTCACCACCATGGGTGAACAGTTTTTGATCCACGCGGTAAAAGTGCTGGATGCCCTTAATCACGCAGGCCAGAGCGTTAACCTGCCGGTGTCAACGCGCCCGGTGGTGATCCGGCTTGGCGCGCTCACTACAGCAGCTATGGGGATGCTGCCGCAAATCCTCGATCGTTTTCATCAGCAGCAGCCTCATGCGACCGTTCAGGTCGCCACCCTGCATAATAACGTACTGCTGGCCGGGCTACGTGCGGGTGAATTTGATATCGGTATTGGTCGTATGGCGGACAGCGAAATGATGACCGGCCTGACCTACGAACTGCTGTTTCTCGAATCGCTTAAGTTAGTGGTGCGGCCGGAACATCCGCTTTTAAGTGACAACGTCACGCTGTCGCGAGCCATGCAGTGGCCGGTTGTTATCTCGCCTGAAGGAACCGCGCCGCGCCGTATTGCGCAGCAGATGCTGGATGAACAGGGCTGCACCCTGCCCAGCACCTGCGTTGAGACCTCCTCGACGTCGCTCGCGCGCCAGCTGGCGCTGCGGTATGACTACGTCTGGTTTGTGCCCTCCGGCGCTATCAAGGAAGATCTGGCGCACAATGCCCTGTGCGCCCTGCCCATCAGCTCATCGGGACCGGGCGAGCCGGTAGGTATTATCACCCGCACCGGCCACCCTTTGACTCTTAGCGCTGAAATCCTGATGGCGACCATCCGCAAAGCGCCTGACTAACGGCTGCGTTTTGCATGACGTTCGCGATTATCCAGCCGCGCCTTTTCAGTTTTACGCAGGCCGACATAGAGCGCCCCTGCGCCGCCATGCTGCGGCTGCGAGGTGCAAAAGGTCTGCACGTCGTCAAACTGACGCAGCCAGCGCGCCAGATAACTGCGCACGATATTGGCATGGGATTCGTTATCACGCCCTTTACCATGAATGATCAGTAAATTGCGCAGCCCATCTTTGCGCGCCTGCTGCATAAAGCTGAAAACCGCCTGACGGCAGGTTTCCACCGGCTGGCGCAGCAGGTTCAGGCTGGCGTCCATCTTATATTCCCCCTTGCGCAGCTTATCCAGCACGCCCTGCTGGATGCCGTCCGCCTTATACTCCAGCGGCGTGGCAAGCGGAATAATATCGAGGTAGCCGCGCGTCAGAAAGTTCTCTTCCGCGATCGTGGTTTCAGAACGTCGCGGCGCTTTGGTTGAGGGCGATTTTAGCCATAAGGTACTGGCGCTATCTTTTAATGGAGTGACATCACCCATGGCATCCCGAAACAGGTCTTTATCGTCTAGGTTCATGGAATTTTCTCACGCCAGGTCAACAGGGAAATAGAGGGATCAAATCTGCCTCTGTAGATGCAATAGTAGCAAAGGGAAAAAACAGTGCGCCAGTGGTGAAATACGCCAGTCAGTAGTTTAAAAAACGCCCGTCCAGATCAATAAAGTGGAAAGTTTTCGTTCCAAAAAGGAAAAATGTGACGCGCAGGGCTTGTCAGAACGCGGCTCCGCGCCACGCCTGACATCCCTACACTTTCTGAGGCTAAAACTGCTCTGATGAGTTCATTTAAGCGTGAAAAATGATAAAATTGACGCCAGTCAATAATCGTCGAGCGTACATTATGATCACAGAAAAACGCACCATTCGCCGTATTCAGTCGGGTGGCTGTGCCATCCACTGTCAGGACTGCAGCATTAGTCAGCTGTGTATCCCGTTCACTCTGAATGAACATGAGCTGGATCAGCTCGACAACATTATCGAGCGTAAAAAACCGATTCAGAAAGGCCAGACGCTGTTTAAAGCGGGCGACGATCTGAAATCGCTCTACGCTATCCGCTCCGGCACAATCAAGAGCTACACCATTACTGAGCAGGGCGACGAGCAGATTACCGGCTTCCACCTGGCGGGCGATCTGGTTGGCTTCGACGCGATCATGAACGGCAGTCATCCCAGCTTCGCCCAGGCGCTGGAAACGGCGATGGTGTGTGAGATCCCATTCGAAACGCTGGACGATTTATCAGGTAAGATGCCGGCCCTGCGTCAGCAGATGATGCGTTTGATGAGCGGTGAAATCAAAGGCGACCAGGATATGATCCTGCTGCTGTCGAAGAAAAATGCTGAAGAACGTCTGGCTGCGTTTATCTGGAATCTCTCGCGTCGTTTCGGCCAGCGCGGCTTCTCCCAGCGTGAATTCCGCCTGACGATGACGCGCGGCGATATCGGTAACTACCTTGGTCTGACCGTTGAAACCATCAGCCGCCTGCTCGGTCGTTTTCAGAAATCGGGTATGCTGGCGGTAAAAGGCAAATATATCACTATTGAAAACCATGACCTGCTTGCTGAACTGGCCGGTCAGAGCGTTCAGGCTGCTTAATTAATTGGTCGCCTAATGATTAGAGTTGCAGGTATGCGCGCAACGCCTCTGCAACTCTGATCGCCAGCGTAAATTTGTTAGTTTATTGATCCCACAGTAACTTTTCCGCTTCTTCCCGTCCTTAACTTAGGCTATCTTTAAACCAGTTCGGCTTGGTTTAAGGAGTTATTCCCTATGTCCCGCTACCAAAATATGCTGGTCGCTATCGATCCCCAGCAAGACGATCAGCCTGCGTTACGACGCGCGGTTTACCTTAATCAGCGTATCGGCGGCAAAATAAAGGCCTTTCTGCCGATCTATGACTTCTCCTATGAGATGACCACGCTGCTCTCGCCAGATGAGCGTTCATCTATGCGGCAAGGCGTGATTAGCCAGCGCACCGAATGGATCCGCGAGCAGGCACACGCCTATCTCGAAGCGGGCGTAGATATTGAAATTAAAGTGGTGTGGCACAATCGCCCTTATGAAGCGATTATTCAGGAGGTGCTGGCACACGGGCACGATCTGGTGCTGAAGATGGCGCATCAGCACGATCGGCTGGAGGCCGTAATCTTTACCCCTACCGACTGGCATCTGCTGCGTAAGTGCCCTTGCCCGGTGTGGATGGTAAAAGATCAGCCCTGGCCGGAAGGCGGCAAAGCGGTGGTAGCCGTGAATCTCGCCAGCGAAGAGCCACATCACGATGAGCTGAACCAGAAGCTGATTCGGGAAACTACCCGGCTGGCGGAGATGGTGAATCACACTGAGGTGCATCTGGTCGGTGCCTACCCGATTACGCCGATCAATATTGCTATCGAGCTGCCCGACTTCGACCCCAGCGTCTACAACGACGCGATTCGCGGCCAGCATCTGGTGGCGATGAAAGCGCTGCGTCAGAAATTCTCAATCAGCGAAGAGTTTACTCACGTCGCAAAAGGGCTGCCTGAAGAGGTCATTCCCGATATCGCCGGTCAGCTCAGCGCCGGGATTGTGGTGCTCGGCACTATCGGCCGTACCGGTCTGTCAGCGGCGTTTCTCGGTAATACGGCGGAACAGGTTATCGATCATCTGCGCTGCGACCTGCTGGCGATCAAGCCTGACGACTTTAATTCGCCCGTTACGCTGGATGATGACGAAGAGGATGATGACGAATAACAAGGGCGGCCAGCTGGCCGCCCTTTTCTTTACAGCGCTTTGAGTATCCCTTCAACGCTCGCTTTGGCATCGCCGAACAGCATCTGCGTATTCTCTTTAAAGAATAGCGGATTCTGCACGCCGGCGTAGCCGGTATTCATCGAACGTTTAAACACGATAACGTTTTGCGCTTTCCACACCTCAAGCACCGGCATACCCGCAATCGGACTGCGCGGATCGTCCTGCGCTGCCGGGTTAACGGTGTCGTTAGCGCCGATTACCAGAACGGTATCGGTGTCGGAAAAGTCATCGTTGATCTCATCCATCTCCAGTACCACGTCATAAGGCACTTTCGCCTCTGCCAGCAGCACGTTCATATGGCCCGGCAGACGCCCGGCAACCGGATGGATGCCGAAGCGCACCTTGATGCCGCGTGCGCGCAGCTTTTCAGTGATCTCCGCCACCGGATACTGCGCCTGCGCCACCGCCATGCCGTAGCCCGGCGTGATAATGACCGATGAAGATTGCTTCAGCAGTTCAGCCGTCTCTTCCACGCTGATTTCGCGGTGCTCGCCCGCCTCTTCGCTTTCGCCGCCTGCGCTGCTGTCGGTGCCGAAGCCGCCAGCGATAACGCTGATAAAGGAGCGGTTCATCGCCTTACACATAATGTAAGAGAGAATGGCACCCGACGACCCCACCAGCGCACCGGTCACGATCAGCAGGTCGTTGCTCAGCATAAAGCCCGCCGCCGCTGCCGCCCAGCCGGAGTAAGAGTTGAGCATCGACACCACCACCGGCATATCGGCGCCGCCGATAGAGGCCACCAGATGCCAGCCGAACGCCAGCGCGATCAGCGTCATCAGCAGCAGCGAGAAGCCCTGCGCGCCGCTGCTGTCGGTGCGTACAAACCACAGCAGCAGCAGGAAGGAGACCACCAGCGCCAGCAGGTTAAGCTTGTGGCGATGCGGCAGCATCAGCGGACGCGACGAAATTTTGCCGCGCAGCTTGCCGAACGCCACCAGCGAACCGGTAAAGGTCACCGCACCGATAAAGATGCCGAGGAAGACTTCAGTCAGGTGAATATTTTCCATCACCGCAGGCAAACCCGGCGCATGGTCGATATAGCTGTTGAAGCCCACCAGCACAGCGGCCAGGCCGACGAAGCTGTGGAGAATCGCCACCAGTTCCGGCATTTCGGTCATTTCGACCTTTTGCGCCAGGCGCACGCCAATCGCGCCGCCGATAACCATCGCCAGCAAAATCCAGGCGACGTTGCCGCTGTCGGGACCAAAAATGGTGGCCAGCAGCGCCAGCGCCATCCCGCTGATGCCAAACAGATTGCCCTGCTTCGAGGTCTCATGCTTCGAGAGTCCCGCCAGGCTGAAAATAAAGAGAATCGCGGCAACAATGTATGCTGCAGTCACTAATCCGCCAGACATTTGTTACCCCTTACGAAACATTTTCAGCATGCGCTGGGTGACGGTGAAACCACCGAAAATATTGATGCTGGCGATCAGCACCGCAATAAATGAGATAAAGGTGACCCAGCCGCCATGCCCCATTTGCAGCACTGCGCCGACCACAATAATGCCGGAAATAGCATTGGTTACCGACATCAGCGGCGTATGCAGCGCGTGACTGACGTTCCACACCACGTAGTAGCCGACCACGCAGGCGAGCGCGAACACCGTAAAGTGCGACAGGAACTCCGCAGGCGCGACGTTGGCAAGGCAGGCGAACAGCACGATCGCCAGTGCCAGCAGCAGATACTTGCGCCAGGTCGGCGCAGGTTTCGCTGCTTCCTTGACCGCAGGCTGCGCCGCAGCAGGCGCCGCTTTTGGCGCGGCGGAGACCTGAATCGGCGGTGCGGGCCAGGTAACTTCGCCGTCGCGGATCACGGTCACGCCGCGCACCACGACATCGTCGAAATCAATTACGATCTCGCCGTTCTTTTCTTTGCACAGCAGCTTCATCAGGTTCACCAGGTTGGTGCCATAAAGCTGAGAGGACTGGGTCGGCAGGCGGCTGGGCAGATCGGTATAGCCAATGATCTTCACGCCGTTATCGGTAACGGTGACGCGATCGGCCTGGGTCAGCTCGCAGTTACCGCCGGTTTGCGCCGCCAGATCGACAATAACACTCCCCGGCTTCATGCTGGCCACCATCTCGGCGGTGATCAGTTTCGGCGCGGGCTTGCCTGGGATCAGCGCCGTCGTGACGATAATATCGACCTCTTTCGCCTGCGCGGCGAACAGCGCCATCTCCGCTTTAATAAAGGCTTCGGACATCACTTTCGCATAGCCGTCGCCACTGCCCGCTTCCTCTTCAAAATCGAGCTCAAGGAATTCGGCGCCCATGCTTTGCACCTGCTCTTTTACTTCCGGACGGGTATCAAAGGCGCGCACAATAGCGCCGAGGCTGCCCGCCGCGCCAATGGCCGCCAGTCCGGCGACGCCTGCGCCGATCACCATCACTTTCGCCGGCGGCACTTTACCCGCCGCGGTAATCTGCCCGGTAAAGAAGCGGCCAAATTCGTGAGCGGCTTCGACAATGGCGCGATAGCCCGCGATGTTCGCCATCGAGCTGAGCGCATCCAGCGACTGCGCGCGCGAAATACGCGGAACGGCGTCCATCGCCATTAGGGTAACCTGCCGCGCCGCCAGCTTCTCCAGCAGCGCCGCGTTTTGCGCCGGCCAGACAAAGCTCACCAGCGTGCTGCCCGCCCGCGTCAGGGCGATCTCCTCATCGTCAGGCGCATTGACCTTCAGCACGATATCGGACTGCCAGATCTGCTGCCCATCACAAAGGCTGGCGCCTGCGGCGGCAAAACTTTCATCATCAAAACTGGCGCGTTTGCCCGCATCGTGCTCGACAGCAACGCTAAAACCCAGTTTGATAAGCTGCTCAACGGTTTTCGGCGTCGCCGCCACGCGCGCCTCGTTGGGCAATCGCTCTTTGGGTATTCCAATTAACATATTCATCCCTTTAATCACGTGATGATGGCCTGTCGACTGCATAGCGACACAGCGCCTGAAACAGGGTTTCAGGCGCTTATGAACGAAATGCACTTGTATCAAAGTATTTATAACCTACTGAAAATGTGAACAGCGATCTACAACCAGAACTCTCGCCAGCAACATTCATACAATTATTCAGCGTCATACGAGAAAAGCCGCGCTATGCGACTGCAAATTGAAAAGTTTTAAATATATTCTGCTAAGCAGAATCGAATCATGACGAATTTCTGGTTAGTAAAAACCTTTATTTAACAATGCATTAACTGATTAACCACTAAGCGTTACCATCTTTAGTGATAATCAGTACAAAAACTGGCCTTAGCAAATTTCCATGACGTCATGATGAATTTCACTATCAATTTCCCGAGATTTGTCGCATAAATTGGCTGCGACAGCCTGTTTATAACATGCAATAATCAGCGGCTAATCTGTTATACATCAAGAGTCCAGCACGTTTTCGTACTCATTTTGCGTAAGGCGAAGGATCATTTTTATGAAGCTGAAGAACACCATTCTGGCGTCAACCTTGTTATCACTGCTCGCGGCCAATGCATTCGCCGCGCAGGAACTGACGCCGGAAAAAGCGGCCGAGCTGAAACCATTCGAACGTATTAATATCACTGGCCGCTTTAATGCGATTAACGACGCAGCTGATGCCGTGTCGAAACGTGCGGATGAACTGGGCGCAGCCTCTTATTACATTCAGGGCATCAACGACAGCAACGGCAACAGCGGCAACTGGCGCGTTACGGCTGACCTTTATAAAGCTGACGCGCCGAAAGCCAGCAACGCCACTACCTACCGCGTGATTAACGGCGTTAAAGAGCTGCCGAAAGCGGAAGCTTACCGTCTGGAGCCGTTTGACACCGTGAGCGCTAGCGGCTTCTTCGCCAGCCAGCCGGACGTCAACGACGCCATCAGCAAAGCAGCGAAAAGAAAAGGCGCGGCCTCTTTCTATATCGTGCGCCAGGTCGACGCCAACGACGGCGGCAACCAGTACATCACCGCCTATGTTTATAAAGCTGACGCGAAAGAGCGTAAGGTGCAGAGCCCGAACCTGATCCCGGCCGATTCCGAAGCGGGCAAAGCGGCGCTAGCGGCCGGCGGCGAAGCGGCGAAACGCGTTGAGATCCCAGGCGTCGCCTCGTCAGAAACGCCGAGCAGCAGCGTGGGCCGCTTCTTTGAAACCCAGAGCTCTACCGGCCAGCGCTATACCGTTAAGCTGGCGAACGGCAAGTCGGTTCAGGAAGTAAACGCCATTACCGCTGCGCAGATGCAGCCGTTTGACACCGTTACCTTCACCGGCCACTTCGGCACGCCAACTGAAATCTCTGAAGAAGTGGCGAAACGCGCCGCCGATAAAGGGGCGAAGTACTATCACGTTACCCGCCAGTGGCAGAACCAGAGCGGCGGCAACCTGACCGTCACCGCCGATCTCTTCAAGTAATTTCCTTCAGGGCGGCGCCCGCCGCCCTGCTGTTTGCATTATCCCCTCACAATTTTGCATAACCACGCATTGCCATCCTTTTTCGCACTCCGTAGAATCTGCGCGCTGCTTTTAGGTGAATCCGTCATGTAAAAGCAAAACAGCGCGGTTAAATTCGTCGCTCAGAACATAATCCAGCCACTTATGCTAGCGGGAAGGTATTTTGGAGAAAAAATTAGGTCTCAGCGCGCTTACTGCGCTGGTACTCAGCTCAATGCTGGGCGCAGGCGTGTTCAGTTTGCCGCAGAATATGGCAGCGGTTGCCGGGCCGGCGGCGCTGCTGATCGGCTGGGTCATCACCGGCGTCGGCATTCTGTTTCTGGCGCTGGCCATGCTGCTGCTGACCCGGCTGAAGCCGGAGCTGGATGGCGGTATCTTTACCTATGCGCGCGCCGGTTTCGGCGAACTCCTCGGCTTCTGCTCCGCCTGGGGCTACTGGCTGTGCGCCGTTATCGCCAACGTCTCCTATCTGGTGATCGTCTTCTCCGCGTTGAGTTTCTTTACCGATACGCCCAATCGGGTGGTTTTCGGCGACGGCAATACCTGGCAGGCGATGCTGGGCGCGTCGCTGCTGCTGTGGATGGTGCATTTTCTGGTGCTGCGCGGCGTGCAAACCGCCGCAAGCATCAATCTGCTGGCGACGCTGGGCAAGCTGGTACCGCTGGTGCTGTTTGTGGTGCTGGCGGTAGCGGCGTTTAATTACGACCGGTTCCATTTCGACTTTTCCGGCCTCTCGCTCGGTAAGCCGCTGTGGGAGCAGGTGAAGCAGACCATGCTGATTACCCTGTGGGTGTTTATCGGCGTAGAAGGCGCCGTGGTGGTGTCTGCCCGCGCGCGTCAGAAAAAGGATGTTGGCCGCGCCACCCTGCTGGCGGTGCTGGCGGCGCTGCTGGTCTATCTGCTGGTGACGCTGCTGTCGCTGGGCGTCGTACCGCGCGCCGAGCTGGCGCAGATGCGTAATCCGTCGATGGCGGGACTGATGACGCGTTTGATGGGCCACTGGGGCGATGCGGTGATTGCGGCCGGCCTGATCGTTTCGGTATGCGGCGCCTACCTGAGCTGGACCATTATGGCGGCGGAAGTGCCTTTTATCGCCGCGCAGCAGGGCGCGTTTCCACGCAGCATTGCGCGCCAGAACGATCGCAACGCGCCTGCCGCGTCGCTGTGGCTGACTAACGGCAGCGTGCAGATCTGCCTGATACTGATCGCCCTGACACACGCCGACTACAATACGCTGCTGACCATCGCTTCTGAGATGATACTGGTGCCCTATCTGCTGGTGGGACTTTATCTGGTGAAGCTGACGCGCGGAAAAGCGCAGCCGCTGGCGCTGGCGACTGGCCTCGGCGCCAGCTTTTATGGGCTGTGGCTGCTCTACGCATCCGGGCCGCTGCATCTGCTGCTTTCGGTGGTGCTTTACGCGCCTGGCCTGCTGCTGTTCCTGTTCGCCCGGCGCGGCGGACGTGGCGACGTCTCGCTGTCGCAGCTGGAGCGCGTGGCTATCGGCTTGTTAATGGCGGCGTCGCTGCCCGCTATGTGGCAGCTGATGATTTAGTGCGGCTGACCGGGGATCGCCACACACAGCAGATCGTCGCGCTGTGTGAGGTTGAGCGGTTTGCGGTATTCCTGATGGATAGCATCCAGCTGCTGCTCGGAGAGCGGATAAGGCAGCTGGATATCAAAACGGCTGATGTGCTGCTGTTCTGCCAGGGTGATAAGGCGAGCGATATTGATTTCGTCGCTGACCTGAGTCGAAATGATTTGCAACGCTAATTCTTTCAGATGCTCGTCGCTCGCCTGTACACTGCGGGCCGAGGATTTGCGCGTCACCATGCCAAAAATCGGCATTACGCCATAGATGGCGTCAACGAAGCTCCAGCGTTTTTTGCACGAGGCGGAGAGAAAATCGCTATAGTTTAAGCAGATGCGGTCACTGTATACGGCTGAAGCCAGCTCTTTATCAGACACCCTCTCTCTCCCTCTGTTTTTCATTACGGTTCAGAACCTTGCTTAAACGCAGAGTTAATGATGGCACATTTTGCTGTGCAGATACCAGTAACGCAGGGATATTTCGTGCGGCGGCATAGTGCTCAGGACCGGGAAAAGCTATGCTGCTCGCCAGGCTAATTTGTCGCAGTGGATTATGAATAAAATCGTTTTTGTTGAAGACGAGCCGGAAGTCGGTTCGCTGATTGCGGCCTACCTTGGTCGTCATGATATTGAAGTGATTGTCGAGACGCGCGGCGACCGCGCTGAAGCGGTTATCGCGGCCGAACAGCCGGATCTGGTGATGCTGGATATTATGCTGCCGGGCAAAGATGGTATGACGCTGTGCCGCGATCTGCGTAGCCAGTCGCAACAGTGGCAAGGCCCGATTGTACTGCTCACCTCGCTCGACAGCGACATGAACCATATTCTGGCGCTGGAGATGGGCGCGCAGGACTATATTCTGAAAACCACGCCGCCTGCGGTGCTACTGGCGCGGCTGCGGCTGCATTTGCGTCAGGCGCAGCAGGGACAAAGCGATGAGACGCCCACGCCCGCCGTGGCGCAGAAGCAGAAGCTGCTGCGCTTCGGCTCGCTGACCATCGACGCGCTGAACCGCGAAGTTACGCTCTTTAGCGAGCAAATCGTGCTCTCGACCGCCGATTTCGACCTGCTGTGGGAGCTGGCCAGTCATGCAGGACAGATCCTGAACCGCGACGCGCTGCTGAAAACCCTGCGCGGCGTCAGCTATGACGGCATGGATCGCAGCATCGACGTGGCGATTTCGCGCCTGCGTAAAAAGCTGCACGACAGCGCCACCGAGCCTTTCCGTATTAAAACCATCCGTAATAAAGGCTATCTGTTCGCTCCACAGGCGTGGGATACGCAGGCATGAGAAAGCTGTTTATCCAGTTTTATCTGCTGCTGTTCGTCTGCTTTCTGGTGATGGCGCTGCTGGTGGGTCTGGTTTACAAATTCACCGCCGAACGCGCCGGAAGACAGTCGATGAACGATCTGATGGCGAGTTCGCTCTATCTGATCCGCAGCGAGCTGCGTGAAATCCCGCCGCGCGACTGGAACAAGACGATTAAAAGCCTCGACCTTGGTTTGTCGTTTGACCTGCATATCGAGCCGATGAATAAATATCAGCTCGACGAGCCAGATATGCGTCGCCTGCGCGCCGGTGAAATTGTCGCGCTGGACGATCAGTACACCTTTTTACAGCATATTCCGCGCAGCCATTACGTTCTTTCCGTCGGCCCTATTCCCTATCTTTTTTACCTGCATCAGATGCGGCTGCTGGATATCGCGCTGCTGGTGTTTATCGGCATGTCGCTGGCGCTGCCGGTTTTTATCTGGATGCGGCCGCACTGGAAGGAGATGCAGCGCCTGGAGATTGCGGCGCAGCGTTTTGGCCGGGGCGAACTGGATGTCCGCACCCATTTCGATAACACCTCCAGCCTGTTTCGCTTAGGCATCGCCTTTAACCAGATGGCGGATAACATCAATACGCTGGTGGCGAGCAAAAAGCAGCTGATCGACGGCATCGCCCACGAGCTGCGTACGCCGCTGGTGCGTCTGCGCTATCGGCTGGAGATGAGCGACAATCTTACCGCAGGCGAGTCCGCCGCCATTAACCGCGATATCGGCCAGCTGGAGAGCCTGATTGAGGAGCTGCTCACCTATGCGCGTCTCGATCGGCCGCGCGTCGATCTTAACCTGACCTCGCTCGACCTGGCGCACTGGCTGCGCGAGCATGTTAACGACGTGCGCGCGCTTAATCCGCAAACCCAGATCGATCTCGACCTGCCGCAGCGCGAAAACCACGGCGTGTCCGACACCCGCCTGATGGAGCGCGTCCTGGATAACCTGGTCAATAATGCGCTGCGCTACGCCGGTCACCGGCTGCGCGTCAGCCTGTGGTTCGACGGCGCGCTCGGCTGCTTACAGGTTGAGGATGACGGCCCCGGCATTCCGCTTGAGGAGCGCGAGCGCGTCTTCGAACCTTTTGTCCGTCTCGATCCGAGCCGCGATCGCGCCACCGGCGGCTGTGGTCTGGGACTCGCGATCGTTCACTCCATTGCGCAGGCGCTAGGCGGCCACGTCAGCATTGAAGGCAGCCCGCTGGGCGGCGCCAGCGTTCGCTTTTGCTGGCCGGTTGATCTACCTTTGCGTGAGCTTTCCGCGCGATAAACCCTTACAAGGAGTTTCTGATGCCTACTGCTTACCAACAACTTAGTGCGACTTTTCAGCGCCTTTCCCGCTTCGGCCACCTGATGGCGGTCGCGGGCTGGGATATGCAAACCATGATGCCGACAGGCGGCAGCCAGGCGCGCGGCGAAGCGCTGGCGGAGATGGGCGTGCTGCGTCATGAGATTCTGACCGATCCGCGCGTCGGGGAGCTGATTAAAGAGGCCGAACAGGCCGATCTTAACGACGTCGAGCGCGCCAACCTGCACGAAATGCAGCGCGCGTGGCAGCAGGCGTCGCTTCTGCCCGCCTCACTGGTGGAAGCGAAGTCGCTGGCTGGTTCGCGCTGCGAGCACGCCTGGCGCGAGCAGCGTCCGGCGAACGACTGGCAAGGCTTTGCCACCAACCTGAAAGAGGTGGTGCGCCTGAGCCGTGAAGAGGCGCAGCTGCGCGCAGAGGCGAATGGCACATCGCGCTACGATGCGCTGCTGGATCTCTATGAGCCAGGCATGACAGGCGCAAAACTGGATGCAACCTTCGGCGAGCTGAAAAGCTGGCTGCCCGATCTGCTGCAGCGCGTGGTAGAGAAGCAGGCGCAGGAGAAGATCGATGAGCCGCAAGGCCCCTTCGCTATAGACGCGCAGCGCGAGCTGGGTCTGAATGTGATGGCGACGCTGGGCTTTGATTTCCGCCACGGCCGACTCGACGTCAGCGCACATCCTTTCTGCGGCGGCGTGCCGGAAGATGTGCGTATTACCACGCGCTACAACCAGAATGAGTTCCTCAGCGCACTGATGGGCGTGATCCATGAAACCGGCCATGCGCGTTACGAGCAGGGTCTGCCGCAGCAGTGGCGCAACCAGCCGGTCGGTCAGGCGCGCTCAACGGCGATCCATGAGTCGCAAAGCCTGTTTATGGAGATGCAGCTGGGCCGCAGCCGTGAGTTCCTGCAGCGTATTCTGCCGCAGGTGCGCGAGAAACTGGGCGAGCAGACTGCGCTACAGCCCGACAACTTTGTGCGTCTGGCGCAGCGCGTTAAGCCCGGCTTTATCCGCGTCGATGCCGATGAGCTGAGCTATCCGGCACACGTCATCTTACGTTTCGAGATTGAGCGCGCGCTCATCGAAGGCGAAATTGAGGTCGACGATATTCCTGCGCTGTGGGATGAAAAGATGCAGCAGTCGCTGGGTATCGATACGCGCGGCAACTACCGTGACGGCTGTATGCAGGATATTCACTGGACCGACGGCGCCTTCGGCTACTTCCCGACCTATACGCTGGGCGCTATGTACGCGGCGCAGCTGTTCCAGGCGGTGAAAAAAGCGCTGCCGGACTTAAGCGAGCGCCTTCAGCATGGGGAGCTTCAGCCGGTATTTGACTGGCTGCAGCAAAACATCTGGCAACACGGCAGCCGCTTCCCTACTGAGCAGTTGCTGATCAATGCCACCGGCGAGGCGCTTAATCCGCGCTTTTTCCGTCAGCATCTTGAACAACGCTACCTGAATCGTTAATCTGTGCGGCCTTCTCGGCCGCCTTTTTCCCGCTTTGTACAATCGGTTACACGCCGATACCAAACACCCACGGAAACTCTTCCTCGCATTTTATATAGTCTTTTCACCGGCCCCGCAGTGGGCTACACATGAAAAAAATGTTCGAGGAATTTGCAATGAAAAAATTGTTTGCACTGGTCATCGCCGCTGCTATGGGTCTCTCTTCTGTTGCTTTCGCTGCTGACACCACCGCTGCGCCAGCTGCAGCAGCTCCTGCTGCGACTACCACCACCACTAACGCTGCGCCGGCTGCTAAAACTACGCATAAAGCTGCGCACAAGAAACACAAAGCTGCTCAGAAAGCTCAGGCTGCTAAAAAGCACCACAAAAAAGCTGTGAAAAAAGACGCTGCGCAGAAAGCTCAGGCCGCTAAAAAGCACCACAAAGCTGCCAAAAAAGAAACTGCACAGAAAGCTCAGGCTGCTAAAAAACACCACAAAGTAGCTAAGAAAGCAGCTGCACAGAAAGCTCAGGCTGCTAAAAAGCACCACAAAGCAACCAAAAAAGCTGCTGCTCCGCAGAAAGCCCAGGCTGCTAAAAAGCACCACAAAGCAGTTAAAAAAGCCGCTGCTAAATAATTAAGGTCGCGCACCTGCGCCTTAAGAAGCGTTGAATAATAAAAACACCCGGTTCTGCCGGGTGTTTCGTTACTGGAGTTGCGGAAATGGTGCGTCGCTATCGTTTTGAAATTATTCTGCTGGTGATGATCCTCTGCGGCGTCATCGCGGCCTTCTTCTTTATTTAGTCGTTGTAGCGTGCTGATTATTCCAATAAATCTCCCTTTTTTACCGCTCACCGACTATAGTTATTGCGCATGCGTGATGACAATAACCTCTTTTTAAATCTCGCCATTGAGAGACCTATGCGCCTGGCTATTTTGCTATTGACTGGATTGTTCTGTTTCACCACTCTGGCTCACGCCGATGATGACGACGATGCGCCGAATCCCGATGAAATCAAAATGCTTTTCTTTGGCAAAGATCACCGGAAAGCGATCGGTGACGTCACCGCCGCCCCCTGGGACGCCATCGGCCAGCTGGAAACAGAAAGCGGCAACCTCTGTACCGCCACGCTGATTTCCGCTCATCTCGCGCTGACGGCGGGACACTGCTTACTGACGCCGCCGGGCAAATTCGATAAGCCGGTCGCGCTGCGCTTTATGGCCAGCGCCCGCGGCTGGCGTTATGAACTTCATGATATCGACGCGCGCGTCGAGCCGGCGCTGGCGCGCAAGCTGAAAGCTGACGGCGAGGGCTGGATAGTCCCGACCGACGCCGCGCCTTTCGATTACGGCCTGGTTATTCTGCGCAACCCGCCTTCCGCAATTACGCCGATCCCGCTGTTTGACGGATCGCGCAGCGATCTGACCGCCGCCCTAAAAGAGGCGAGCCGAAAAGTGACGCAGGCGGGCTATCCGGAAGATCACCTGGATACGCTCTACTCACACAGTGACTGCCTGATTACCGGCTGGGCGCAGCGCGCCGTACTCTCTCACCAGTGTGATACGCTGCCGGGTGACAGCGGCTCGCCGCTGCTGCTGAAAAACAATAATGGCTGGCAGTTAATTGCGGTGCAAAGCTCGGCGCCAGCGGCAAAAGATCGCTATCTGGCCGATAACCGCGCTATCGCCGTTACCTCATTCCGCGACCGGCTGGAAGCGCTGGCGCAATAACATCCGCGCGGCGGCAGAATGCAAAAAGGCGCAGCTGAATTATCAGCCGCGCCTTTTTTAATGGGGAACGCCGGGTATATTTAGAAGCTGTAGCCCAGGTTCACATTGAAGCCGTTAATCGACATGTTTTTATCAGCAACGTCGAGACGCGATCCCTCATAGCCGATATCTATCGCCAGGTTCTCGACCGGATTAATTTGCACGCCAGCGCCATACATCAGAGACGTTTTATTCTCTTTGAGCCTGGTTTCGCCCATATAAACATAGCGTCCTTCATAGTTATACCAGCCTTCGCGATAGTCGACTTTATTATAATTTACGCCGAGCAAACCGTAGAGGCTGATATATTGACTGAAGCGCCAGGCTGGCCCAACGGAGAGCGAGTAATATTTCACTTTCGCATGGCTATCAAATCTATCCATAGAGTCGATGTCGGGCGTGTAGCTTCCGCTGCCGCTCATCCAGGTAAGCGAGCCAATAAGGCTCAGCGGTGAGTCCCATTCATAGCGGTATTTAAGGTTTATCCCGTTAATATCCTTGAAATCCTGGACCTTACTTTGCGCATACCCAAGAGTGACCGTATGTTTATCGGCATAGGCATTAACGTTTGCTCCCAGAGCGAGCATAACAAGGCTGACAAAAACAGACTTTTTCATAACCATCGTCCTTAATTGAATAAAATAATCTGGCGCCCCTTTCGCGCCGCGCTGATTCTATCGAAAAAAAACGGCGATGGCCTTACTGACGTCTAAAATTTTGCACCTGTTTTAGGGATAGCTGTAAAGAAGAGTTGAGCGACAGCGCTATAACCTTTGCTTCGCCAGTTTTATCCGCATAAAAAAGCCGCAGCGTCTCCGCTGCGGCTTCCTGCGATGCGACGGCGGTTATGCCGCGTACTGCTCCATCGTTTGCAGGATACGCTTGTCAGAAACGGGATAAGGGGTGCCGAGCTGCTGCGCGAAGTAGCTGATGCGCAGCTCCTCAATCATCCAGCGAACCTCCCTTACCTCGTCATCATCCTGACGCTGCGGCGGCAGTTTATTGCGCCACGCCTGCCAGGCCTGCTCCACTGCCTGTACCTTCATCATGCGCGCGCGGTCGCTGTGCGGATCGGCAGGCAGTTTTTCCAGACGACGCTCAATGCCATGCAGGTAGCGCAGCGTGTCGCCCAGGCGTTTCCAGCCGTTGCCGGTAACGAAGCCGCGATAGACGAGGCCGCTCATCTGCGCCTTGATATCTGACAGCGCCAGCGCCATCGTCATATCAACGCGCCCTTTCAGCCGCTTGTTGATGTTGAACACCGCCGTCAGGATCTGCTCAACCTGTTTCGCAATCTCTACCACCGTATCGTTTAGCTCGGCACGTACCTTCTCGCGCAGCTGCTCGAAGTTTTCCTGCTGCCAGGCCGGGCCGCCCGCTTCCGCCATCAGCTTGTCAACGCCGCAGGCGATGCAGTCGTCAATCAGCTCCAGCACTTTGCCGTATGGGTTGAAGTAGAGTCCCAGCTTGGCTTTATTCGGCAGCTTTTCATGCAGGTATTTTATCGGCGAAGGGATATTCAGCAGCAGCAGACGACGCTGGCCGCGCCACATCATTTTCTGCTGTTCCTGCTCGCTGTCGAACAGGCGTATCGCCACGCTATCCTTCTCATCGACCAGGGCTGGCCAGGCCTTGACCTGATAGCCGCCGCGCTTCTGCTCATAGCTGCGCGGCAGATCGCCAAAGCTCCAGATATGCAGGCCGTTCTGCTCCAGCCCGTCATCCGCCACTTTTGACAGCGTCTCCTGCACTTTCTCCTTGAGTTCGGCTTTCAGCGCGCTGAGATCTTTACCCTCTTTCAGCTTGCGGTTGTGTTCGTCTACCACGCGGAAGGTCATTTTCAGGTGATCGGGCACCTGATCCCACTGCCAGTTTTCCCGCTCCAGCGTCACGCCGGTCATACGGCGAAACTCTTTCGCCAGCGCGTCGAGCAGCGGCATCTCCATCGCTGTAACGCGCCCCAGGAAGGCGTCAGCGTAATTGGGCGCGGGCACCAGATTACGGCGCAGCGGCTTCGGCAGCGACTTGATCAGCGCAATAATCAGCTCGCGGCGCACGCCGGGGATCTGCCACTCGAAGCCCTGATCCTCAACCTGGTTAAGCAGCGGCAGCGGAATATGCACCGTCACACCGTCAGCATCCGCGCCCGGCTCGAACTGATAGCTGAGCTTCAGCTTGAGGTTGCCCTGATGCCAGAAGTTGGGGTAGTCGAGCTGGCTGACCTTCTCCGCGCCCTCTTTGATCAGCATCTGTTTGTCGAAGCTGAGCAAATCAGGGTTATCGCGGCTTGCCAGCTTCCACCAGCTGTCGAAATGTTTCGCCGACACCACGTCCTGGCCGACGCGCTGGTCATAAAAGCTGAACAGCGTCTCATCATCTACCAGAATGTCGCGACGACGTGATTTGTGCTCAAGGTCTTCGACCTCGCTGCGCAGTTTCTGGTTGTTGCGGAAAAAGGCGTGGCGCGTCTGCCAGTCGCCTTCCACCAGCGCATGACGGATAAAAAGCTCGCGGCTCAGCGCGGGATCGATACGCCCGTAGTTCACCTTGCGCGCGGCCACAATCGGCAGGCCGTACAGCGTGACTTTCTCCTGCGCCATCACCGCGCCCTGGCCTTTTTCCCAGTGCGGCTCGCTGTAGCTGCGCTTGATCAGATGCTGCGCCAGCGGCTCGATCCACTCTGGATCGATACGCGCCGCGATCCGGCCCCACAGGCGGCTGGTTTCCACCAGCTCGGCGACCATGGTCCATTTCGGCGGCTTTTTGAACAGCCCTGAGCCGGGGAAAATGGCGAAACGCGCGTTGCGCGCGCCGGTAAACTCCTGCTTCTCGGCGTCTTTCATGCCGATATGCGACAGCAGGCCGGTCAGCAGCGCGCAGTGTACCTCGCGGAAGCCTGCCGGTTCGCTGTTGACCGGAATGCCCAGTTCACGCACCACCTGACGCAGCTGGGTATAGATATCCTGCCATTCGCGCACGCGCAGATAGTTCAGGAAATCCCCTTTGCACTGGCGGCGGAACTGGTTGCCCGACAGCGCTTTCTGCTGTTCGCCCAGGTAGTTCCAGAGGTTGACGAAGGCGAGAAAGTCCGACTCTTTGTCAGCGAAACGACGATGTTTTTCATCGGCGGCCTGCTGTTTCTCTACCGGGCGCTCGCGCGGATCCTGAATCGACAGCGCCGACGCGATAATCATCACCTCGCGCACGCAGCCGAAGCGCTGCGCCTCCAGCACCATGCGCGCCAGACGCGGATCAACCGGCAGCTGCGCCAGCTGACGGCCAGAGCCGGTCAGCTTGTAGTGGCCGGTCTCGTCGTTGAGCGTTAACGCGCCAAGCTCTTCCAGCAGGCGGACGCCGTCCTGAATATTGCGCTTGTCGGGCGCTTCGACAAAGGGAAACGCGGCGATATCGCCCAGCCCCAGCGCCGTCATCTGCAGAATAACCGACGCCAGGTTGGTGCGCAGGATCTCCGGATCGGTAAAGGCCGGACGGCTGAGGAAGTCATCCTCGGAATAGAGACGGATACAGATACCGTCCGATACGCGGCCGCAGCGTCCTTTACGCTGGTTGGCCGACGCCTGTGAAATCGGCTCGATCGGCAGACGCTGCACCTTGGTGCGATAGCTGTAGCGGCTAATGCGCGCAGTGCCGGGATCGATAACATATTTAATGCCCGGTACGGTGAGCGACGTTTCCGCCACGTTGGTCGCCAGCACGATGCGGCGTCCGCTGTGCGACTGGAAAACCCGGTTCTGCTCGGCGTTCGACAGGCGCGCATAGAGCGGCAGAATTTCCGTATGCGGCAGATTGCGCTTTGCCAGCGCGTCGGCAGTGTCGCGAATTTCGCGCTCGCCGCTCAGAAAGATCAGAATATCGCCGCGCCCTTCGTCGCTCAGCTCGTCGACCGCGTCGAAGATCGCCTGCAGCTGGTCACGCTCGCTGTCGTCCGCCTCCTCTACCACCGGCCGGTAACGCACCTCGACCGGGAAAGTACGGCCCGAGACTTCAATAACGGGCGCGTTATGGAAGTGGCGCGAAAAGCGCTGCGGATCGATGGTCGCCGAGGTAATGATGATTTTCAGATCGGGACGGCGCGGCAGCAGCTCGCGCAGATAGCCGAGCAGGAAATCGATGTTCAGGCTGCGTTCGTGCGCCTCATCGATAATGATGGTGTCATACTGCAACAGCAGGCGATCCTGCTGAATTTCAGCCAGCAAAATACCGTCGGTCATCAGCTTCACCTGGGTGGTTTCGCTGACCTGATCGTTAAAGCGCACCTTATAGCCGATGCAGCCGCCGAGCGACGTTTCCAGCTCGTCGGCGATGCGGTTGGCGACGGTGCGCGCCGCCAGACGACGCGGCTGGGTATGACCGATCAGTCCTTTCACGCCGCGTCCCAGCGCCAGGCAAATTTTCGGCAGCTGGGTGGTTTTACCCGAGCCGGTTTCGCCCGCGACGATCACCACCTGATGATCGCGGATCGCTTCGGCGATCTGCTGCTGCTTCTGGCTAACGGGCAGATTATCGGGAAAGGTAATTTTTGGCGTCGCAGCGGCACGCGCGGG
>NZ_DJDN01000019.1:33408-68169 GCF_002431095.1 Pantoea sp. UBA5923
TGATTTCGTCGGCGACGCCCTGCTGCGCAGCGGGGTTGTTCACCTTGCTGGCGCCGCGCAGACGGCGCTGAAGACGTTGGCGGTCACGCAGCATCAGGTTGTCGAGTCGCGACCACAGCGATGCAAAGGGAGAGGAAACCGGTGATGACATAGTAATGGAGTACCTTCTCAGACGGAGCCGCTGCACGCTGCAGCGTCCGGTAGCCGGGTTAACCGGCTGATTCTAAAAATTGTATCGGCAAAGAGTAACACATTTCAGCCCGCTCAGCTGCGCCTTGCCTGCCTCGCTTATTCAAGAAATTCGAACATAGCTCTCGAAATATTGCGCTTTTCCCGCGCGCTTAATGACCGTAGAGTGTAACCCATTGAGCGGGAAGCCTTCCGCGTGACAAACAGGAAACAGCAATGAGCAAAGTATTAGTTCTGAAATCCAGCATTCTGGCTGGTTACTCACAGTCAAGCCAACTGGCCGATTTCTACGTTGAAGAAGCGAAAGCGAAAGGCGATCAGGTGACCGTTCGCGACCTGGCTGCCGATCCGATTCCGGTACTGGATGGCGAGCTGGTTGGCGCGCTGCGTCCGTCAGACGCCCCGCTCTCTCCGCGTCAGCAGGAAGCGCTGTCGCTCTCCGATGCCCTGATCGCCGAGCTGCAGGCGCACGACGTGGTGGTTATCGCCGCGCCGATGTACAACTTCAACATCCCGACCCAGCTGAAAAACTATTTTGACCTGGTTGCTCGTGCCGGCGTGACCTTCCGCTACACCGAAGCGGGCCCGGAAGGTCTGGTGAAAGGCAAGCGCGCGGTCGTTCTCTCCAGCCGCGGCGGCATTCACAAAGATACCCCGACCGATCTGCTGACCCCGTACGTGAAGCTCTTCTTGGGCTTTATCGGCATTACTGACGTTAACTTTGTTTTCGCCGAAGGCATCGCTTACGGCCCGGAAGTGGCCACCAAAGCGACTGAAGAAGCGAAAACCGCGATCAAACAGATCGTTGCTGCCTAATCATCATTATTATTATTCAGACTGTTTCAGTTGCCAGGCATGATGCCTGGCTTTTTTATTTCTGCATCCACAGGCCGTTAAGGCCGCGTACATACTCCCCCGCGCCTGCGCGTTCAACCAGCTTAGCACCGGCGATTTGCGCAACCTGATCCGTAGTAAGATTGTTCTGCTGCGCGATGCGCTGATACTCCGCGCTGCGCCCGTCGTTGACGCGCTTCACCAGCGCCTGCGTCTCGCTGTCCTGCTGGCGCGCAGCGATATAGCCGCTAAAGGTTTCCCCGACGCGCCCCTGATGACGAGCCTCATCCAGCGTTAACGCCAGCGCAGGCTGCGCCGCGCCGATAAACAGCAGCGCGGCGAGCAGCGGTTTGGCTAAGGCGCGCATCAGAAAAGACCGCTCTGGTTTTTCAGCAGCGCCTCCACATCTTTATCCACTTTGATATGGATCTCATGTTCAATTTTCACATTCATATTGATAGTGATCGGCTCCTTTGGCGCGGCCACCTCAATGCGCGGCACGCAGCCAGTCAGCGGCAGCCCAACTGCCAGCATCAGTAACGCCCGGAGGCTCATGGTTTTTGATCCCTTTTCGTCGGCAGAGTGGCGTTCTGTTCCACCCAGGATTGCAAATTATCGCCAAAGCGCAGGCTGCGCCAGAGTTGAAACAGGTTCTGCTGATGGCGGTAGTTGAGATTCACGGTCTGGTCGCGGTTGCTGAAGCGGCTGGTGCCCTGTACCTGCGCCTGCATGACAAGATTGCCGAGATTATCAAGATCGAGCGTCGCCCACGAGCGCGAGATCTCCATATAGCGCAGCCAGTCCATCGCCGCGCCCGCCGCAACGTTGTTAGCGGTAATCGCGTCGGCCATATCTTTATCCATGCGGAACGTCAGGGAGCCGTTATTGGCGATCCAGCCGTTTTGCACCAGCCAGTGCGGGTTATTCACCCACAGCGGCAGCTCGCCGTTGATCTTGCCAGACATGGCGAACTGCGTCGGTTTCAGCGCCGAGACCAGCCTGCTCAGGCTGATATCGCGCAGGCTCAGCTTCGCCGCCTCGTGCTGCGGCAGACGCAGCGCGGAGAGCGAGACCTGACCGCCCAGCACTTCCATACTGACATCCTGCAGCGTCAGCGGCTGCGCCTCGCGCCAGGGATAGTAGCCCTGCAAATCGGCGCGAATATTCTTCATGGCGAACTGGTTGGCGACTTCACCGATCCGCAGCGATACCGGCCCGCGCACGCCGAGCTGCCATTGCTGATCTTTAAGACGGAACGGCAGCGAGAAGTCAACGCCGTTGATCTGGTTGTCCGGCGTCCAGAGGCTGCCCTGCTTCACCGTCCAGTGGCCGCCGGCGCTAAAGCCCTCTTTCGCCGCAGCGGAAAAGGCCACCTGGGCGCGCAGCTCGCCCGAACGTATTTTCATCTTGAGATCCGGGTTCAGCAGCGGCTGAAAGACCGTCAGAGACTGTGTCGGCCACCAGGCTTCGCCACGCAGGCGTGCGCCGTCCCAGCGGCCATGCACGCGCAGCGGGCCTATCGCCTGCGCATGCAGCTGACCGCGCCAGACAAAATGGCTGGGATCCTGGCCTTTCGCCTCAAAGCTCAGCGACGAGGCGGGCAGGCGACCGCCGTAATCAAAAAGCGTCTCTCCCGCGTCGATACGAAAGCCACCATTAAAAGCGGGGTGTTGCGCATCACGCTGCCAGTTAACCGGCGCGCTTAACGTCAGGCGCGGCCGGGAAACCTGCGCCATGCCGTACTGCATCTGACTGAAACTGGCATTCAGGCTGTCGAGATGAATAAGCGTATCGCGCCAGCCGCCTGCGCCCTGTATGGTCCATTTTGCGCTGAGCGGCAGCATATCGCCCGCTCCCCAGTAGCGCCACTTCCACTCCCCTTTATCTGGCCAGAAATTGGCTGCGCGGCCGTCCAGGTGCAGCCTGAACTCGCCAAAGCTGGGATCGTGCGCCTTAAGAATTGCCTGTAAACGTCCGTCTACGCCCTGCGACGCAAGCCGCACGCCCGCCAGCGGCCAGCGCGCTTCGTCCACCTCCAGCGTGGAGAGCAGGCGCCCGCGCAGACGCAGCAACGCGCCAGGCTGGAACGTTAGCTGCGGATCGAGCAGCGGCCCGCTGAGATCGCCCGGCAGCGAGGCGTAGAGCTGCATCGCCGCCAGTTTGCTTTCGCCGGTAAGGCGCAGCGGCAGCGCGCTGCTGGTCATACTTAGCCTGCCCGGCCCGATGCTCAAGACCGCATTGCCTTTGCCGCCGCGCCCCTGCGTCAGAACGTTGAGGCGGCCGGCGATCTGCGTCTCCTCCAGCCCCTGCTGCCAGTTATCCAGCGTAAGGTCGAGAAAGCCGGAAAGCGTCTGATCGCCCGTCGGCCAGCGATAGCGCCCTTTCAGGATGCGGATCTGTCGGGCATCAACCTGCCACGGCAGCGTTAACAGCGGCTCTCCGTCGCCGGTAGTGTAGAGCGCAAGTTTTCCCTGCTGCTGCTGCCAGTCGAGCGTCAGCCGCAGCGGTTCGCCGGCGTACTGCAGCTCGCCTTCAAGCTGGCCGCTGACCGGCAGGCCGTTGGCGAACTCAGGCAGATCAAACTGGCCATGCAGCGTAACCGGCTCCGGAAGCGCGTTATGGCGCAGCGTCAGCTGCTCTACCGTGAGCCGCTGCCCCTGCAGGTTTGCGTCGATACTGAGGTTTTCGCCGCGGTAGCGCAGCGTCTGTTTGTCGGGGGTCAGGGCAAGAGATCGGAAGAGCGNNTACTGCTGCCAGGGCGCAATGCTGAGATTATCGAGATGAATATCAGCACCCGGCAACAGCTGCTGCCACGCTGCCAGGCTTTTAGGCGCGCCGGGCTGCTCGCTTTGCGGCAGCTTTTGCAGACAGTCGCTGTCAAGCGTGACCTGGTGCGCATTCAGCCGCCAGCGCTTTTCATGCCAGCCGAGCGAAGCCTGCGCGACGCTCGCCAGCACGCATTCGCCCGCCAGATAGCGCACCTGTGGGAACCATAAGCCACCGTTGCGCCAGCGCGGCGATCCATCCAGCACGATGCGCGTCTCCGCTGGCAGCCAGATGCCGGCCAGGCGCGGCAGCCATTGCGTAAGGGTGAGCAGCAGCCCGAGCAGCAGTAGCGTCAGCGCCAGTAGTGCAGCAAGTAGTCGGCGGAGGCTCCGCGGCATGGCAGTAATATTCCTTTTTCCTGACAGAATCCTGACAGTGATGATGGCATGTAATCGGCCAGAGTAGAAGGCGCGCTAACGACCGCAGCAAAACAGGCAATTAAACGTTATGCTGTGTGGATACCCGAGTACAGGAGCGTAACGATGAAAGTCGCGGTTTATAGCACGAAGCACTATGACCAGAAATATTTCGATCAGGTTAACGAAGGCTACCGTTTCGATCTGGTGTACTTCGACTTTTTACTGACGGAGGCGACGGCCAAAAATGCCGTCGGCTGCGACGCCGTATGCATTTTCGTTAATGATGACGCCAGTCGTCCGGTACTGGAGGAGCTGGCGTCGCTGGGCGTGAAGTATATCGCGCTGCGCTGCGCCGGTTTCAACAACGTCGATTTAGCGGCGGCGGCGGAGCTGGGCCTGAAGGTGGTACGCGTGCCCGCTTATTCACCGGAAGCGGTGGCGGAACATACGGTGGGCATGATGTTGACCCTTAACCGCCGTATCCATCGCGCCTGGCTGCGCACGCGCGACGCCAACTTTTCTCTCGATGGATTAACCGGCTTTAATATGCACGGCAAAACGGCGGGCGTCGTCGGCACTGGCAAAATCGGTGTGGCGACGATGCGCATTCTGAAAGGCTTCGGCATGCGCCTGCTGGCGTTCGATCCCTATCCGAGCGAGCAGGCGCTGGAGCTGGGCGCGGAGTATGTCGATCTAAAAACCCTGTTCGCCGAATCAGACGTGATTACGCTGCACTGCCCGCTGACGCCAGAGAATCACCATCTGCTGAATGCCTCGGCCTTCAGCCAGATGAAAGATGGCGTGATGATTATCAATACCAGCCGCGGCGCATTGATTGATTCTCAGGCGGCAATTGAGGCGTTAAAACAGCAAAAAATTGGTTCGCTCGGCCTGGATGTCTACGAGAACGAGCGCGACCTGTTTTTTGAAGACAAGTCTAACGACGTGATTCAGGACGATGTGTTCCGTCGGCTTTCGGCCTGTCACAACGTGCTGTTTACCGGCCATCAGGCCTTTCTTACCGCTGAGGCGCTGACGGCAATCTCGGAGACGACCTTATCGAATATCAACCAGCTTGAGCATGGCGAAATCTGCCCGAACCAGCTGTCGGCCTGATTAGCGGGCGCAGTTGCCGCCGATCAGCGCCTGTTCGTCGCAGCGGCGTCCGTTCGCCAGCTGGCACATGCCGATGCGCGTGCCGTCCAGCTGGTGAGAAAAGGCAAGGGTTCCACCTGCGCCGGCGCAGTTGCTTTCAGCCAGAGACGACATAACGACGTGCGGTTGAATATGGGCTGCGGTGGCCTGTTGCGGCGGTTCGTTATTGCTGCTGCTGCATGCAGAGAGCAGCAGCGCGGCACCGGCCAGCAGAAAGGTGGCTGCTTTCATCAGTCGGACTCCGGAAGTGTTAGGGTTAGAGGCCGGTCAAGCATAAGACAGGCGCAGCAGTCGGTCGATAGAGGACACAGCTTTTTACAAAATTTATTCTGCCGCTTTGCAAGCGGAATTATCCTGTTTCGCGCCTTTATCCTTGTTAATCAGCCCTTCGCGTTTGCAGCAGCCAGAGAGTAACGCGCCATAACGGCGCGTTTTCTTTTAATGCCCGCATCCTTTACAGCCGCCGCACCCGCCCTCTTTAACGGGCTGTAGCGCAGGCTGCCTGGCGAAGCGCAACTGGCGCAGAAGCGTGACGGCCGCGACGCCTGCGGCAACCACCCCCGCGATACAGATCAGACTAAAACCGGGATGTCGGGTGAAGGTACCGATTTGGTAAACCAGGGTGGCGGCACCATAGGCCATAACGGTTCCCCAGATCAGGGCGAACCACATCCACTGACGCCCCGCCTCTTTCGCTAAAGCGCCCATCACCGAGGCACAGGGCACGTAGAGCAAGACAAAGACCAGATAGCTGTAGGCCGCCAGCGAGCTGCCGAACATTGTCTGCATAACGCCTACCGCGCCCTGACTCATCTCGCCATCTCCTTTGCTGGCTTCAACCGGATTGAACAGCGTCTGCGGGCTGAGCGCCTCCTTCAGGTTTTGCCAGGTTTCATCCAGCGCGTCGGCAAAGACCGCCGACAGGCTCTGCGCAGGCCCCGCGTCTGGCGCGTTTTGCGGCTCCGCCATATAAAGCGCATTCAGGGTGCCGACTACGCTCTCTTTCGCCATTGCGCCGGTTACCAGTCCGACCGTCGCCTGCCAGTTATCAGCCCGAACGCCCATAGGGGTAAACAGAGGCGTAAGGTAGCGGCTGGCCGAGGCGAGTACGGAGTCGTCAACGCGCTGCGCGATCTCGCCTTTCGCCGTCAGGCCGGAAAGCAGACTGATGATTACGCAGGCTGCGACGATCACCACCCCCGCGCGGATAACAAAGGCGTGCAGCCGAAACCAGGTTTGCAGCAGCAGGCTGCGCATGACCGGCACATGCCACAGCGGCAGCTCCATAATGACGCGCGACGACGCCCCCTTCAGTAGGGTGTGCTTTAACACCAGCCCGGTGAAGACAGCCGCCACAATGCCAAGCAGATAGAGCGTAAAGATCAGCCCGGCGCCGGCGTTGCCAAAAAAGGCCGTGGAGAAAACGGCGAATATCGCCAGCCTGGCACCGCAGGACATAAAGGGCGCCATCAGCATCGTGACCAGCCTCTCCCGCTCGGTTTCAAGCGTTCGCGCGCCCATCACCGCCGGCACGTTGCAGCCAAAGCCGACGATCAGCGGAACAAAGGATTTACCCGGCAGCCCAAGCCAGCGCATAAGACGATCGACGACAAAGGCGGCGCGCGCCATATAGCCGGACTCTTCCAGCACTGTCAGAAAGAAGAACATCAGCGCCAGCTGCGGCACCAGCGGCAGTACGGTGGCGATCCCGCCGCCAATGCCCTGCGCCAGAAACGAGGTGAGCCAGCCGGGAAGATGGAGCGTCGCGCAAAGCTGGGCGGTGCCGTCAATAAACAGCGCGGTAGAGCCTTTATCAAACACCGGCTGTAGCGCGCCGCCGATATTAATGGAGAGATAGAACATCAGGTACATCACCCCTAAAAACAGGGGGAAACCGAGCCAGCGATTAAGAAACAGATTATCCAGCAGGTGCGTCAGCCGATGTGCGGTATGAGACGCCTGATCGCAGGTTGCCTCACAGATCGCATTGATGCGCGCCAGACGCGCCTCATGGCCTACCTCTGGCCGGTTCACCAGCAGCGCAGCAGCAGGCGCGGCAGCGACGCGATCGATGGCCGCCAGCAGATCCGGTAGCCCTTCCGCGGTCGAGGCGGACATCGACACCACCGGACAGCCCAGCTGCGCGGCCAGCGTATCGGCATCCAGGGCGATGCCGCACTTTCTGGCGACGTCGGCCATATTGAGCACCACAATCATGGGCAGATTCAGCTCGCGCAGCTGCAAAGTGAGCCACAGGCTTTTTTCGAGGCTGGAGGCATCAACCACATTGATCAGCACATCCGCCTGGCCGCTCATAACGTAGCTGCATGTTACGCGCTCGTCGGCGGACATCCCGTCCTCGGCGTGTACCCTCTCAAGAGAATAGATGCCCGGCAAATCGATCAGGGTCACCGACGACTGCCCCGTGGCGAAAGTGCCCTGCTTACGCTCAACGGTAACGCCCGGCCAGTTACCGGTGCGCTGACGCAGCCCGGTCAGCAGGTTGAAAAGCGTGGTTTTACCCGCGTTAGGGTTGCCAGCCAGTACGGCATTGATGCTTTTCATACGCCCTCGCCTCCGTTAACCGGTTCAAGCCGCAGCATCGCCAGCTCAGATTTACGTAGCGCATAGCTGGTGTGGCGAATACGAACCTCAGCCGGATCGCCCAGCGGAGCGAGCCTGACAATATCAATTACCGCGCCCGGTACAAAACCCAGTGAGAAAAGTTTGCGGCTGAACAGCCTGGACAGGTCGTTCTGAAAGCCTGTAATACGCCATTGAGTGCCAGGTTTTATCAACATGATCTCATCTCCGATATGACTGTGGCGCAACTATGCGATTGCGAACAATTATCGTTATTGATTTAGATCGCGTTTGACGCGGGAACCGGAGCAAATAGCGGTGAGGTTTAGGCAGGGTTGACGTTGCGGCTTCTCTCTGGCCTGGTCCGTTATGAACCTGTTGACGCAACGGCACAGAGAATTAACGCACCTGTTCTGAACGGATGCTTTCCCATGTTGAAGCCTGCTGCATTTTTTGCCTGCCTGCTGCTCGTCAGCTGCGCGGCAGCGCCCGATCGTCAGGCAACGAACCGGGACGCGCTGCCCGAGTGCGTTTCGCATGACAGCGAAATTGACTGCACCTGGGATGATGTGCCTGATGCTCCCGCGCCAGAGGCGGCCCCGAACGCGCCATAGCAGGCGCCGGCTTCAGCTACATTTATTGCGCAATTTCCAGTCCAGCCACGCATCCAGCTCCCGATCGGGAAGCGGTTTGGCATAAAAATAGCCCTGAGCCTGGTCGCAGCCATATTCGCTCAGCATGCCTGCCACATCGGCGCTCTCTATCCCTTCGGCCAGCACAACGTAGTCCAGCTCTTTCAGCATGGTGATAATGTTTCGCGCAATGATGCGCGACGCGGTATCGGACGAAAGCCCGCTAATCAAAGAGCGGTCGAGCTTGATAACGTCCAGCGGCATGCGGCGCAGGTAGCTGATATTGCTGTATCCGGTGCCGAAATCGTCCAGCGAAATGCCAAAACCGCGCAGCTTGAGCATCTCCAGACCGCGCATGGCTGCGGGGCTTTCAATCAGACGCTCCGTCTCCAGACATTCCACGCCAAGCAGCGAGGTGGGCAGCCTGACTTTTACCATTTTATCTTCCAGCAGATCCGCGAATCCGGGACGGGCAAAATCGTGCAGGCTGACGTTGACCGACACGGGGAGCTGTATACAGTGGTTACGCAGCCTCGCCAGGCGCGCAATAGCGCGATCGATAACCCAGGCGTTCATTTCATGCAGCAGCTCGGTCTGCTCCGCCAGCGGGACGAAAGCCGAGGGCGGTAGTTCACCCAGGACGGGATGACGCCAGCGAATAAGCGCTTCCAGCCCGACAGGCGCGCCCGTCTGCAAACAGATTTTGGGCTGATAGGCGAGATAGAGGCCCTCATCGTTCTGTAAAGCCGAGGCCAGCTCATGCATCAGGGTAAAGTCGCGCGTGCGGCGAATATCCTCTGCTGCGCTGAAGGTTCGCGTCGGTATGCCGCTGCCAATCGCTTCATGCAGCGCGCTAAGCCCGCGACGCAATATCTCCTGCGCCGGTAATGCCACAGCTGTAAAGTTCACTTCCCCGGTAAAGGTCGTCAGGGTAACCGATAGTCCTTCTCCCAGATCTGCGCTGATGCCCTCCATACGATCCGCCACCCTGGCTGCGCTCAGCCCGCTGCTTTCGCTGACCAGTAGCGCAAAACGCCCGGTCGCCACGGTGTAGAGCAGATCGCCCGTCCCAAGACGCAGGCGCAGAGGCAAAAGCGTAGCGACATCTTTTAGCAGCCCCTCTACCGGCCCCATTCCCATAGATCGCGCCAGCTCATAGGCGCGCGGCATGTCGATACAGTCGATCAGCACCAGCCGACGTGGCTGGTTGTCGCCGCCGGTTGCCAGATACTGCAAATCGCGGATAAGACGCTGGCGATTGGGCAGCCCGGTGACGGGATCGGTAAAGCCGGCCGAGTGCCAGGCCTCCAGAAAAGAGATAACCAGCGCAGCCAGCAGCGTCAGCGCGGTAAGCTGCTCGGCGCTAAGATGATGCGGCTCGCCGTCGGTGACGCAGAGCGTTCCGAGGATATGACCATTGCGGCTTTTCAGCGGAACGCCGGCATAGAAGCGGATATAGGGCTCGCCGATGACAAACTTGTGCTTTACAAAGCGGGCATCCAGCAAGGTGTCCGACACCACCATCGGCGTTTCGTTATCTATTACATAGCGGCAGAGGGAATCTTCACGCGTCGAGTGCTTGAGGGAAAAGTTGCGCGCGGCCCTGATGTACTGAAACTCATCGTCAACGATGGAAATAAAACAGCCAGGAATGCCAAGCGCCTGGCTTGCCAGCCGAACAAATTTTTCAAGTACGCCATCACGGCTTTCGTCAGGTTCACGAAACGCCTCAAGCGCGCGGATGCGACTTTCTGTGTCGACAGAACATGTTTGCATGGATCCTCCGGCCCGCCCCTCCTCAGGAACAGAACAGAAATAAAAAGTGTGTAATCAACAGGCCGGATAAATCCTGTAAGGACAACAGGAAAAAAGCAGGTTTTCTGGTACGAAATTTTAAGCGCATTCCGCCGCCTTGGCACAGCAAAATATTTAAAACAATGCCAAAAAATCCGAAAGACAAAAAAATTACAAAATGATCGTTTTCTTTTTTCTGTTTGCCTGCCAGACTGTAGTTAGCCATAAGATAGCGCGCAATTAAATAGCAGGCTACTTTAATTATAAAATACGATAAACATTTACACAGCGATAACAACACCGGGGAATCTTCTATGCATTTTCTCAGAAACTTTACTATCCGCAGGGTCGTACAGGTCATTTTGCTTGCCGCCCTGCTTGTCGTGGCGCTGGCTGGCGCCTACGGTTCTGCTGTTATGCATGATATGCACCAGCGAGACGCGAGCAGAGACACCATGACCGCGCAGCTTCTCTTTCTGACGCGTGCCGGGAATGTGATGGTTTCCGGCTCCCCTGAGGAAAAAGCGGCGCTGCGGGCTGACCTTCCCTCCGGCGCCGCCTGGTCACCGGTGAGTCGCGCGCTGAGCCAGACACCTGCCCTGTTTTCGGCTGCGTCAAACGAGCGGCTGGTCTGGCTTCAGCATCAGCTTGCGTCGGACGAAGCGGCGATGAGCCGGGATCGCCATCGTCTGGAAGCCGCCTTTATTATTGCCGCGCTGATGACGCTGGGACTGCTGGCATTTTGCGACCGCTTCCTGGTGACGCACCTCGTTAAACCGCTGGGCGTAATGCGTGAGCATTTCAGGGGTATTGCCGCAGGCGATCTCTCTCGCGAGCCGCAAGAATTTGGACGTAACTGCGTGGGGCAACTGGTTCCGCTGGTCAGGCTGATGCAGCAAAGCCTGCTCACTACCGTATTGTCCGTACGCGACAATACGGTCGTCCTGCGTCAGGAAGCGGCGGATATCGCAGCCGGCAACACCGACCTCTCCGATCGCACAACCCGTCAGGCTGCGGCGCTTGAGCAGACCGCAGCCAGCATGGAGGAGCTGACCGCGACGGTCAAAAACAACGCGTTAAGCGCGCGTGAAGCCCGGGAACTGGCGGGTGTGACCTCTCAGACCACGCAGCAAGGAGAAGCGCTGGTGACATCCGTCTCGACGCTGATGAGCGATATCGCCGAACAGGCAGAAAAAATTCGCCAGTTTACGGACACCATTAACAGCATCGCATTCCAGACGAATATCCTGGCGCTAAACGCAGCCGTTGAGGCGGCGCGAGCCGGTGAGCAAGGTCGCGGCTTCGCCGTTGTCGCCTCCGAGGTGCGGACGCTGGCCCAGCGAAGCGCTGCCGCCGCTAAAGAGATCGAAGGGCTGATTAACGGCGCGGTAACGCGCGTGCAGGAAGGCGCGGTAGTTGCCGAACGGGCGGGAGACACCATGGGCAGCGTGACGAAAAGCGTTGCTGCCGTGAACGATCTTATCGGGCATATCGCGCTGGCCTCAGATGAACAGAGTAAAGGCATTTCTCAGGTGACGCTGGCTATCGCCGATCTTGACCGCGTGACGCAACAGAACGCCTCGCTTGTTCAGCAGGTCACCGCCTCCGCAGGCAGCCTCAGCGGACGGACGGAAACCCTTGCCTCTGCGATCGGCCATTTTAAAACGCCTGACCTGTCAGCGGCAGACGGGCAGCGTCATGCTATAGCCGAGGGTGTGAATCTGTTTGCGGCGCCGCAAAGGTTAAGCGGCATAAACTAAAACCTCAGGAACAGGGGCGGCGCGGCGGCGGGTTTTCTTCCAGCCAGCCGCGCACCTTTTCTATATCCTGCCCCGCCTCTTTTACGGCGCGGATAAGCCGATCCTGAGTGATATGCAGCGTCAGCATCCAGAAAGTGATTTGCCATTGTTCGCTGACTTCCACGCAGGAAAGGTCAGCAGGGACGCGACGAACGATGGGGTCTTTCATATCTTTGTCCTTATTACCGGCAAAGAAAAGCGCCGGGATAATATTCAGCGTGCGAAGCCCCTCATCCTGAATGTCTGGTACAGGATATAAAGCGGATTTATCCCTAAACGATTCTGAAGAGAAATTATGAGAGGGTTCCGAAACCAGGAATCTGTCTGAAAGGAGCCAGTTAATAATAAAGTAAATTAAAACCGACACTGATTAACCGTCACGCTAATAACATTAACAATGTTATTACATGCGCCTGCGCTGTCAGGCAGCCATAACGTGCATTTTCAGACAGAAACTTTCGCACCTGATGCAGAAATTCTGTTATCCCTTTACCGATTGTTTTGTGTATGCCAAACCGAGTCCTGCTGAAACAGAACTGGCTGCACAGAGAGAAATTTTTATGAAGACTAAACCCTTTAAGCCAGGCGTAATTGTACAGACTGATGTGCGCTCCCTTCGGGTTGCCGCCGGCCTGACTCAGGAGCGCGCCGCCGAACGCTTTAATCTGAGCCTTCGTAGCTGGCAACTTAAAGAGGCTGTATCTAATCCCGGACTGCTCAGCCAGGGAGAATATGAACTGTTGCTGTTACTGGCAGACAAGCATCCCGATTTTATTCTCGCGTCGCGTTAGCGACCATTAAGCATGGATGCTTATTAATATAAACGTGATTTTTAGCCCGCCCGCCGAATATTACCTTTAAAATAAACAACATAAAAAAACGCCCTACTAAAAGGCCGCCTCCATCTCTTACACAATTTTAATTGAAGGTGAAAAAGAACATGCCGATAACTAATCAGTTTTGCGATTCAGCTGACTGATTTGTTAACGTATAGGAAACAAAAAACCATGTTCAAAAACTTACCTGTCAAGAAAAAATTCTTTCTTGCTTTTGGTGCAGTTGTCGTTTTGCTGCTGGTGCTCTGCACAACCTTCTACAGCAACTTTTCCAGTATCGTAAACTCCAATAACTGGAATATTCACAGCTGGCGCGTCATCGACAAAAGCCGCGCCCTGACCCAGAGTCTGGTGAATATGGAAACGGGTCTGCGCGGCTATGCCATTAATGGCAAAGAGGAAATGCTGGATCCCTGGAAGGCAGGCAAAGATGACTTTCTTAAGCTTTTGCAGGATGCAAAATCGCTGACCGCAGATAACCCTGCTCAGCAGGAGCGTCTGAACAATTTACTGAAGCAGGAGCAAGAGTGGCAGGATAAATTCGTCACTGACCTGCTGAATCACCGTCGCGCGCTCAATGCCGGGACAATAACGCAGGCCGAGTTTAATGCTGCTTTCGAGGCGAATACCGGCAAAGCGCAGATGGATCAGATGCGCAAAATCATTGATGAGATCGTTAGCGGCGAGAAAAACCTGCTGAGCGAACGCCAGAATTCCGTCGATTCTATTGAAGCCAAAACCCGGCTAACCCTGTTTGTCGGGGCGCTGCTGGGGCTGGGCATCGCTTCCGCTTTAGGCTACATCCTTGCTCGTTCAATTATCCTGCCGCTTGAAGAGGCGGTAAAAGCGGCCAGAGCGATCGCCGCTGGCGATCTCTCTACCACGCTGGTCACGCATTCAAAAGATGAAACCGGCATTTTAATCGCCACCTTCGCCGCCATGCAGGAGCAGCTCAAGAAAGTGGTTTCTGATATTCAGACCGCCGCCTTATCCATTGATACCGCCTCTAAAGAGGTGGCGATGGGCAATACCGATCTCTCTTCGCGAACCGAGCAGCAGGCCGCCTCGCTGGAAGAGACGTCCGCCAGCATGGAAGAGTTAACGGCGACCGTCAGACAAAATGCCTCCAATGCGCAAAGCGCAAGCAGCCTGGCTTCCGAGGCCTCACAGGTGGCGCAGCAGGGCGGCGAAGTCGTCGAGAAAGTTGTGACCACCATGGCGGCCATCTTTGATAGTTCGAAAAGCGTGGTCGATATTATCGGTACGATTGAGAGCATTGCGTTCCAGACCAATATCCTGGCGCTGAACGCAGCGGTCGAAGCGGCTCGCGCTGGCGAGCAAGGCCGTGGTTTTGCCGTAGTGGCAAGTGAGGTGCGCGCCCTTGCGCAGCGCAGCGCGACGGCGGCGAAAGAGATTAAATCTCTTATTGAAGCCTCAAACCATCGTATCTCAGAAGGCACCGACCTGGTGGCCCAGGCTGGCAAAACGATGAATGGCATAGTGACTGCGATCGGCGACGTGTCGCAAATCATGTCGGAAATCTATACCGCCTCCGGCGAGCAGGTTAACGGCATCGAGCATGTGGGTATCGCCATCACGCAGATGGATGAAGTGACGCAGCAAAACGCAGCGCTGGTGCAACAGGCCGCCGCTGCAGCTGCCTCGCTGGAAGATCAGGCGGCACAGCTAAGCCGTACCACATCCATTTTTAAAATCGCCTGACAGAACGACTGATAATTAACAAAACCTCGCGCCTGCGAGGTTTTTTATTTTCAGCATAGCGAGCGCCTGCCTTTACCAGGGCACCACCTTGCCAAAGCGGTCTAAAAACTCCAGGCCGGGTTTGCTTCGTTTGCGCTCAATCACGCTGACAATATCGGGGATCGTCTCCTCCAGCGAGTAGGCGCCCTCTTCTCCACCCAGCTCGGTACGGATCCAGCCCGGTGCCAGCAGCAATAAGGCGCGCTCAGGATAAAGAACCGCCTGTCGTGCGGCATAGCTGCGCATGTACTGATTCAATGCCGCTTTGGTGCCGCGATAGACCTCTCTGCCGCCCTGGTGATTATTCCCGATACTTCCCTGTCCGGATGACATCACGCCGATAAGACCGTCAGCCTCGACAAGCTCTTGCAGCCTCTCTGCTACCCGAAGCGGTGAAAGCGCATTGGTTATCATCAGGTGCGCAAACTCTTCGGTAGTCACCTCGGCAATGGTTTCATTCTGATTCCGGTTGGCAATGCCCGCATTGACGAACAGCACATCAAATCGCTGATGCCGCAGACGGTTATGCAGCCGGGAAAGTTGTGCCTCATCCGTCATATCCAGCTGTTCCAGGCTAAGCGCCTGCGCATAGCGGGCCGCAAGATTGTCCAGCGCGGCAGACGCGGACGCGCGGATCGTGGCGGTGACGCGCCAGCCGCGAACGAGCAGTTCTTCAGCCATCGCCAGGCCGATGCCGCGCGAGGCGCCAATCAGCAAAATATGAGGGGGTGTGGTCGGTAACGGGTTCAGCGCCATATCTTTCTCCGAAAGCTTCGCAGGGATCTTCAAACTAAACAGGAAAGGAGCATTACACCAGACGCCTCACATGCAACAATAGATTGCATCACACGCAACCATGCCCTTTCCATGCCTGACATCGACCTGAACTTACTGACCGCCCTGGATGCTTTACTGACGGAATGCAGCGTCACCCGCGCGGCGCGGCGTATGGGCTTAAGCACCTCGGCGATGAGCCACACGCTTGCCCGTTTACGCGCTGTGACCGGCGACCCACTGCTGGTCCAGGCGGGCCGTCAGATGGTGCCAACACCCTACGCGACTGAGCTGGCCGGGCGTGTCTCCCACGTCGCGTGCAGCGCGTGCGCGCTTCTGCAACCTGCTAATCCCCAGCTGGAGCTCGCCAGCACAGAACGCAGCTTTATCATCCGCGCCAATGACAGTTTTATCGATCTGACTGCCGCAGCCCTGGTAAAAGAGCTTCAGCAACAGGCGCCGCTGATACAGCTGGTGTTTGTTAACAAGCGAGATAAAGAGGCTGACCTGCTGCGCCGGGGGGAGATTGACCTTGAAATCGGCGTGCTGGGAACCGATGCGCCTGAACTCAAAATCAGGACGCTGTTCAGCGACCGGTTTGTGGGGATTTGCCGACGGAATCATCCCCTTTTGCAGGCGCCGGGCGTGACGGCTGAACGTTACGTCAGCTATCCTCACGTCGTTATCTCCCGTCATAATAAAATCTGGGGGCCGGTAGACGACGCCCTTGAACGTCTGGGTTTGCGGCGGCGCGTGATCGTGGCGCTACCCGCTTTCGCTAACGCCATCCCTGTGGTGCGGGAGTCCGATATTCTTGGCCTGGTGCCATTTTCTTGCCTGGGCAGCTTCGCCTCTGGCGCGCGCCACAACGATCTGGCGCACTTTGAGCTGCCCGTAGAGACGCCAGCCATCAACATCTCTCTTATCTGGCATCCGCGCATGCAGGCGGATCCGCTGCATCGCTGGCTGCGGGAAACGATTATGGCGGTGTGTCTACGAGAGCAGGCCGCACGCGGATAGCCCGATTGCCCGCGGCTTCAACCCGGTACAGCCTGTAAAATTACAGGTATACTCAGTGAAATTTTTAACCGGCTTAGAAACGAAGATGACGAAACTTACCTTACAAGAGCAGATGCTAAAAGCTGGCCTGGTCACCAGTAAAAAGATGGACAAGGTGCAGAGAACGGCTAAAAAATCGCGCGTTCAGGCGCGCGAGGCGAGGCAGGCGGTAGAAGAAAATAAGAAAGCCCAGCTTGAGCGCGACAAGCAGCTAAACGAGCAACAAAAACAGGCTGTTCTCTCAAAAGAGTATAAAGCTCAGGTAAAACAGCTGATTGAGATGAACCGGATTATCATCTCCCGAGGCAATATTGGTTTTAACTTTACCGATAATAACGTAATCAAAAAAATAGAGGTGGATAAGGCGACTCAGGCGCAGCTGATTAGCGGCCGCCTCGCCATCGCGCGTCTGGCGGCCGACAGCAACGGCGAGAGCGAATACGCGATTATTCCCGCGAGCGTAGCCGATAAAATTGCGCAGCGTGATGCGAACAGTATCGTGTTAAACAGCGCGCTCAGTCAGGAGGAGCAGGATGAAGACGATCCCTACGCTGACTTTAAAGTGCCTGACGACCTGATGTGGTAATCCTTGCTGTGCCGCGCTTTTATATGAAAAGTCCCTGAGGGCTTTTCATATTCTTCTGGTCCTTCCTTGCACTACCCTCTGATTCAGCTGCAGAAGAGCCTACGCCGTCAGAACGGGGAAGCGTGACGGGCTGTTATCCACTCTCCGCTAACGGGATGGGTAAAATGCAGCTCGCTGGCGTGGAGCATCAGCCGTGACGTCCGCTCGCTGCCTGGCGCCTCCCTCCCGCCATACAGGTCACAGCCCAAAATGGGATGCCCAAGCTGCTGGCAGTGAATGCGCAGCTGATGGGTACGCCCGGTCTCTGGCGCAAGCTCAACGCGCGTCAACGGCAGGCGCGCGCCGTCCTCCAGCTCCTGGTAAAAACGCTCAACCACCCGATAGCGAGATCGCGCGGGCTTGCCGCGCACAGCGCAAATGGACATCAACGGGAACAGCGACGGATCTTTAGCAATCGGCGCGTCGATTACGCCTTCGGTATCGCTCAGATGGCCACAAAGCAGCGCGCTGTAGCGCTTAATGACTTTGCGCTGACTGAACTGCTGGCAGAGCGCGGCGTTAATAGCCTTATTACGCGCAAGCACCATCAACCCGGAGGTGCCAAAGTCAAGGCGATGAACCAGAGTACAGCCCGGGAAGATCTGAACCAGCCGGTGATGCACCGAATCGAGATTGCGCGGATTTTTCCCCGAAAGGCTGAGCAGCCCGGAGGGTTTATTGATCAGCGCCAGGTGCTCATCCTGAAAGAGCGTCTCTATTCTTTCGTGGCACAGCGGAGCAATAAAGGTATCTGAGAGGGTAGACATCAGGCTGCCGGTTAAGAAGTGAGGGCAGATAGTAGCGAATTTTACGCTAGCTGGCGAATCTTGCCGCCAGGCCATACAACGGCTAATGCGTCTGCTATCGCTACGTACATTCAAGGAGGGCCGTATTAACTAAAGACTAAAGGGCCCGCAGGAGCGGGCCGTTTCCTTACCAGCGCTGAATGTCATTCGCAGGCGGCGGCCCCATATGCTGAGCGCTGCTGTCAGGAGCAGGCGGCGGCCCCATATGCTGAGAAGCGCTGCTGTCATAGGCTGGGGGTGGGCCCATATGCTGAGAAGCGCTGTCAGCAGCGCCTGCGTGATGATGCCTGCCAGAAGAAGGACCGTAATGATGATGTCCACCATCCGCCACAACGCAGCCGGAAACAGCTGCGCACCCTAATGTAATTACCAGACAGGCTATCGCTTTTTTAAACATTATCATTTTCCCGATTAAATATTTACGCTTCAGTTTATAACGGTGGGCTTAAACCCTGAATTCAGCTTGTTAAAGAGTGAATTTCCTGCCCTTGATTAATTGATGGAGATCAATTTTTAATAACCTCTCACCAAAACACCCTTACCCCAGGCGCTGAAATCAATAAATGGTGAAAAAAAATAAAGCCACAAATATCACAATAATCAATTTTCAGCGTCAGAGGGTCAGTGCGCCATATTGACTCGCGACATTTTTTAGATAAATTAACCCTTGATATTTACGGGCAAGAATTAATACATGAAACCGTAAATATTTTTATTAATGTCAGTCCGTCCGTTCGCCATAGTGGCACTCCCGCTTCAGTCTACCGGTCGCCAACGACTAATGAAGCGGGAGCTTTTTTTTGAAAATCCCGCGAACGCTGCGCGCCTTTAACAGACAAATCTATCGCTAACGCTTTATGAAGCATTACTGACGATAAATTAATTTCACATCCCATCCAAAATGGCACTATGCTTGCGCGCAGGTGTTTTTATGTAAACTCAGGGTTTGGCATCTGCGGTCAGGCAGGTATCGCCCAGACCGAGCTTAACAAAGGGCAAATCAAATAAAGAGGCGTCATGACTGGCAAATATAACGATACCATTACGTGACTCCCCGCCTTTATAAGGGGCGTAAAGTTCATATTGAATACCGTAATTTTTTATCTGGCGCCCCTGGTTGTTGAAAAGAAAGAAGCACATTTTTTTACTTTCACCGGGCGTGTAGGCTTCTTTGCTCATATTATTTATCGTCACTTTATATGAGACCTGATATTCTGGCTGGTCAGTACGGCTGTTCCATACGCTGCCCTGAGCATCCTTCGATGCAAAAACGGTAAGATCAGGCGTACTTTCCGAGGCGATACAGCTACCGGCCGCCAGCATGGTTAAAGAGAGCAACATCGCTTTAGTGGATTTCAACATCAGGTGACCTCTGGTTATAATAGATAAAATACGCTTAGAATTTTTAGTTAACGGCAAAATCAGCGCTGGGTTTTATAAGACAGACGCGTTTATATTTTGATGCGCGCCAGCTAAACTGATAAATATCACCCATGCGCCAGATGAACTATTGTTGAACCTCGATCTGAGTCCATCCTTTCTGATACATACAGTCTTTAACCAAAATATCTCTTTGAGATTCGTTCGAGTCACTAAGGGTATAACTTACGTCAGATTCGCCGTTCTTTTTATCCTGAGATACCGTTTTGCCGCTAACCTGGTTATCCGGCGGCAGGTCGCGCAGCGCCTGTGCCTGACAGGCTGTTTCTACCACCGTTTCGTCTCTGTCGTTAGCGCCCTGCTTTACCCATTTATAATTAGCGCAGCTCGCCAGAAAAAGGGGCAGTATCAGCAAAAATACTTTCTTCATAGAATTTGCACCATGATTTATTTAAGGCAAGCACAGCCCGATATGGAAAGGCGTAAATATCATCGCTTACGCCTTATAACCCACTCTTTTACTTTGTTTATCACCTGGCAATCAGGAAGCTTTGCTGCTTACTGTTTAACAATCTCTTTTACGTTTTGCTTCTGGAGTTGATGCATATTTCCACCGACGTCCTCATAGGAAATCATGCCGGTTTCCTTATCGATAACGGGCTTACCGTTGGTATTAATCATATGCCCGTCATTGGTGGAAATAATGTAATGTCCTGCGCAGGCGGAAAGCATTGAAACTGCCGCCAGTATAATTATGCTTGCTGCTGCTTTTTTAATAAACATGGCTTTGCCCCTTTTGTTAACCAGAATCAAACGCTGTTAATTTCAAAGCCAATACTACTCCTCTGAAATAAACACCACATCAACAATCAATGCTGAAAGACCCTGCCCTTACCATTAAATGATTTTTGTCAAAGGAAGCTGCCAACTGAGACTTTTTCAGCCGCTAAGTCTGTAAGCGATTGATACGACATTTACTGACTGTAATGAGGGTGTTGTCAGGCAGCGCTGCAGCTCAGCCCCGCGGGCGTGAAGGCAGACTCAACGACGGAGTGGTGATTTTGCGATCTACATTGTAGTACAAAGGTAAATGCTCGTACTACAATGACCCCAAAGTGACAGCAACTGACGAGTGTTTTGTAGTTCAACTATGCGGTGAAACTGAGCGCTCAGGGTAAAGTATAGGCGCACAATCAGAACATAGGGAGTGGTTATGAACCTCAATAAAACCGATCGCATCGTTATTACCCTGGGTAAACAAATCGTCAGCGGCAAATATCTTCCGGGCGCAGCGTTACCGGCAGAGACAGAGCTGTGTGAGGAGTTTGAGACCTCGCGCAACATCATCCGTGAGGTGTTTCGTTCGCTGACGGCAAAGCGACTTATTGAAACCAGGCGTTATCACGGCGCGTTCGTCACCCCGCGTAATCAGTGGAACTACCTGGATACGGAGGTGCTTCAGTGGGTGCTGGAAAACGATGCTGACCCGCACCTGATCGCCGCCATGAGCGAAGTGCGAAATCTGGTGGAGCCGGTTATTGCGCGCTGGGCGGCAGAGCGCGCTACGTCACAGGATCTGGCGCAGATTGAGGCGGCGCTGAACGACATGATCGCCAACAACCAAAACCGCGAAGCCTTTAACGAGGCGGACATTCGTTACCATGAGGCGGTTTTACGCTCTGTGCACAATCCGGTGCTGGAGCAGCTTAGCGTAGCCATCAGCTCGCTACAGCGGGCCGTGTTTGAACGCACCTGGAAAGGCGATGAAGCCAACATGCCGCAAACGCTCCGTGAACATAAAGCGTTGTTCGACGCTATACGATTGCAGAACGGCGATGCGGCAGAACAGGCGGCCTACACCATGATCGCCAGCTCGACACATCGGTTAAAGGAGATCACATGACATTTCGCTACATCGCCATTGACTGGGGATCAACCAACTTACGCGCCTGGCTTGTCGAGAATGACCAATGTCAGGAGAGCAGGCAGTCCGAGGCAGGCGTTACCCGACTGAATGGAAAATCCCCGCAGGCGGTGCTGGCGGATGTGACTAAGGGATGGCGCGACAGCGCCACGCCCGTGGTAATGGCGGGCATGGTAGGCAGCAACGCAGGCTGGAAAAGCGTTCCTTATCTGCCGCTGCCCGTGAGTTTATCGACGATCGGCGAACAGCTCGCTGCCGTCGACAATAACGTCTGGATCGTTCCAGGTTTATGCCTCTGCCGGGAGGATAATCATAACGTGATGCGCGGCGAGGAGACGCAGCTGCTTGGCGCACAAACGCTGGCTCCCTCCTCTCTCTACGTTATGCCGGGAACGCACTGTAAATGGGTCAAGGCTGACGATCGCTATATTCAAGATTTTCACACCGTCATGACTGGCGAACTGCATCATCTGCTGCTGCGCCATTCGCTGCTGGGCGCCGGATTACCGGAGCAGCAGCCGTCGCAGAGCGCCTTTACCGCTGGGCTGGAGCGCGGTCTCGCGACGTCAGCGCTGTTACCGCAGCTTTTTGAGATCCGCGCCTCGCGTCTTTTGGGCGCGCTGCCCCCTGAACAGGTCAGTGAATTTTTATCCGGACTACTGATTGGCGCGGAAGTCGCCACGATGAGCGAACGTTTTAGCGATCAAGAGATTACCCTCGTTGCCGGAGAGGCGCTGGCGAACCGTTATCAACAGGCGCTGGCCGCTGTGGGACGTCAGGCGACGATAATATCCGGCGATACGGCATTTCAGGCAGGAATAAGGAGCATCGTTAATGCAATGGCCAACTGAACTCCCGCTTATCGCTATTCTGCGCGGAGTAAAGCCCGATGAGGTACTGGCGCACGTCGGCGCCGTGATCGACGCGGGCTTTGATGCGGTAGAGATCCCCCTTAACTCCCCGCAGTGGGAAAAAAGCATCCCGCTGATTCTGGAGGCTTACGGCGACAGGGCGCTGACTGGCGCGGGAACGGTATTGAAAACAGAACAGGTGGATATGCTCGCTCAGATGGGCAGCAAACTCATCGTGACGCCCAATATCCAGCCCGAACTGATTCGCCACGCCGTCAGCCTGGGGATGATCGTCTGTCCCGGCTGCGCGACCGCCAGCGAAGCCTTTAACGCGCTGGATGCCGGTGCGCAGGCGTTAAAAATCTTCCCCTCATCAGCCTTTGGGCCGGGCTATATCAAAGCGCTGAAGGCGGTGCTCCCCGAGGATGTGCCGGTGCTGGCGGTTGGCGGCGTAACGCCGGAGAACCTGGCGCAATGGCTTGATGCCGGCTGCGCAGGCGCCGGACTCGGCAGCGATCTCTACCGCGCCGGACAACCCGTAGAACGCACCGCGCAACAGGCGGCCGCATTTGTTCAGGCATACCGAGAGGCAATGAAATGAAAATAACCCGGCTCACCACCTGGCGTTTACCCCCGCGCTGGATGTTTCTTAAAATCGAAACCGACGAAGGCGTGACTGGCTGGGGGGAACCGGTTATAGAAGGACGCGCGCGCACCGTTGAGGCCGCAGTACACGAGCTGGGTGACTACCTGATTGGTCAGGATCCGGCGCGCATTAACGATCTCTGGCAGGTCATGTACCGCGCAGGTTTTTATCGCGGCGGCCCGATCCTGATGAGCGCTATCGCCGGTATCGACCAGGCGCTGTGGGATATTAAAGGCAAGGTACTGGGCGCGCCGGTCTGGCAGCTAATGGGTGGCCTGGTACGCGATAAAATCAAAGCCTACAGCTGGGTAGGCGGCGACCGGCCAGCGGAAGTGATTGGCGGTATTGAAAAATTACGCCATATCGGTTTTGACACCTTCAAACTTAACGGCTGTGAAGAGCTGGGAATAATTGACGACTCGCGCAAAGTGGACGCCGCGGTAAATACCGTGGCGCAAATCCGTGAAGCCTTTGGCTATGAGATTGAGTTCGGCCTCGACTTTCACGGCCGCGTTAGCGCGCCGATGGCGAAAATCCTGATTAAAGAGCTGGAGCCTTATCGTCCGCTGTTTATTGAGGAGCCGGTACTGGCTGAGCAGGCTGAATATTACCCCAAACTGGCGGCGCAAACGGCTGTGCCTCTCGCCGCAGGCGAACGCATGTTCTCGCGCTTTGAGTTCAAACGGGTGCTGGAGGCGGGCGGCCTGGCTATCCTGCAACCCGATCTCTCTCATGCCGGCGGCATTACCGAATGCTGTAAAATCGCCGCCATGGCGGAAGCCTGGGATGTCGCCCTCGCCCCCCACTGTCCCCTTGGCCCCATCGCTCTCGCCGCCTGTCTGCACGTCGATTTCGTCTCGCGCAACGCGGTCTTCCAGGAGCAGAGCATGGGCATTCATTACAATCAGGGCGCGGAGCTGCTCGACTTTGTGAAAAACAAAGAGGACTTCAGCATGGAAGGCGGCTTTTTTAAACCCTTAATGAAACCGGGACTCGGCGTGGAGATCGACGAGGCGCAGGTGATTGAACGCAGCAAAAATGTTTCAGACTGGCATAACCCGCTGTGGCGCCATGCGGATGGTTCAGTCGCGGAGTGGTAATACCGGCGCGGGGCTTGTCATTATCTGACACGGTCCCCTGCCCAGGCTGAGGGAATTTTGCTGCGGCTTCAGCCTGTAGTCGGGAAACGTGCGGGCGTTATCATTTTTCGCTGCCGCCTGGCTGGTGCTAAAGGGGATCACAATCACTCCAGGTAGGGCTTCAGCAGCGCCTCACTCCATTGCATAAAGGCTCTGACGCGCTGCGACAGGTTACGCCGGTGCGCCACCACGAAAGACGCGCTAAGCGGCGCGGGACGCAGTGCAGGCAAAACTTCTACCAGCGTGCCGTTTGCCAGATGCGGCGCCAGCGCGGAATAGCCCGCCTGAATCAGCCCCATCCCTGCCAGCCCCGCCTCATGATAGGTTTGTACGCTGTTAACCTTCATCATGCCGGGTAACATCAGCGTCTTATACCCCTCGTTTACCGGATATTCCCATCCGTCAGGTTTCGACCCAAAATTCCTGATGTAGTGCACCATTCTGTGTCCCTGGCTAAGCAGATCTTCAATCGTCTGGGGCGTCCCGAAACGTTCAAGATAGCCTGGACTCGCCGCATTGATCATACGTAGCTTGCCCATCGGCCGGGCAATCAGCGTATCGTCCACTACCGGCCCAAGACGTATTACGCAGTCAAAACCTTCCTGAACAAGATCGACACGGCGATCGGTGCTGGAGAGTTCGATCTCAAGATCCGGATGCGCTTCCATCAGCTGCGGCAAGGCGGGAATAAACAGGGTCTGCGCCAGAACGGTGGGCATATCAATGCGCAACCGCCCGCGCAGCGGCACGCCCTTATCGGCGAACATCGACTGTAGCGCCTCTGCCTCCGCCAGCAGATCCCGCGCGCGGGAATAAAAAGCGCGCCCATCCTCGGTGAGCTGCACGCTGCGCGTGGTGCGATGCAGCAGCGTTGCGCCCACGTCTGCCTCAAGCTGGCGTATAACGGCTGAAACACGCCCTTTCTGAATTCCCAGGCTTTCAGCCGCTCGGGTAAAGCTCATCATTTCCGCCACGCGGCAAAAAAGCATTAACGCATCAAGATTCTTCATTGTTCCTCATTCCGATAACAGCGCGTTCTTTTTTGGGCTGTTTATAGGCAGTCTAATACTCAATAGAGTGGCTTCACACCCTGTTTCTTTATCCGCTTTACCACCAGAGGTCATAAACATGAAGCCAAAAGGTTATTTAATCGCCCACGTTACCGTGTCGGATGCGGCTGCTTACGCTGACTATGCCAAAGCCGCCGGAGAGGCCATGCGGGAGTTCGCGCCTGAAATCGTCGCCTGGTCCGGGGCATATGAAAATCTGGAAGGAGAAGCGCATGAGCGCCATGTGATTTTTGAATTCGCCTCTTTTGCCGAGGCAAAGCGCTTCTATGAAAGCCCGGCGTATCAGGCAGCGAGAAAACTGCGTGAGAAAGCGGCAACCGGAACCTTTGTGCTGGTAGAGGGAAGCGCCTGATCGTCTGTTGCTGCAGCAGCAGAACTGCGCGCCGGCGCGCAGTTCTGGTTAAGCCAGTCCCGGCCGGATAAGCCTGTTCAGCGCGTCGCCCCTGAGCGCGGCGGGCAGAACGGTCAGCGTTATCAGTAACGGACGCGCCCGTTGAATCCAGATAACAACAAACGCTTTTCCTGCGGCGCCGGGCTATCGTCTCTGGCGGTATTGCTCAGCTCGGCAAGCATCGCGTCAGCCCACCAGTGACAGTCCAGGCGTCGGATACCTTTCATCAGCCGGGCATGCCGGTTCTGTCGCTCTTTTAAAGAGAGCCGCAGCGCGGTATGGATGGCGTCAGCAATCGCATCGGGATCATAAGGGTTAACGACAATCGCGCCATCCATATGCTCCGATGCGCCAGCGAACTGCGACAGAATGAGCACGCCGGGATTTGCCCGATCCTGGAGCGCCACATACATTTTCGCCATCAGGCTCATTCCCGCCATAAGCGGCGTGACCAGCGCGACGCGCGATGCGCGGTAAAGCCCTGCCTGCTCTTCCCGGCTGTAAGGCTGCGTCAGACAGCTGACCGGATACCAGCCAAACATGCCGTGTACGCCATTCATCTCTCCGCACAGGCTTTCAAGAGCGTGCGTTACCGCTTTCGCGCGTGGAAAATGACCGGCAGTGGGCGATGCGAGCTGAAGCAGACGAATCGAGCCTTCGTGTTCAGGATGGGAGCGTAACAGCACCTCCATAGCGCTAAGGCGATAAGGCAGTCCGGCGCTGTCGTCAAGATGGCCACCGCTAAGGATGGTGTTTTCCGGCAGCGTGGCGCGACACTGCTGTTCTGTCTGACGACAGCTATTACTCTCTTTTAGATACTCAACGTCTTCCAGGTCGATACCGACCGGAAACACGCCGGTCGTAATAATGCGACCGTGGATACGCACAGTGGTGGCATTGAGGCGTTCGGTACGGTATTCACTCTCGATCCACAACAGGAAATTATTCATATCCTGAAGCGTCTGGAAGCCAATCACATCGCAGCACAGCAGGGATTCAGCCAGCCATTGCCACTCGGGAATCGCCTCAAAACCCTGCCCGGAAGGAAACGGCTGGTGAAAGAAAAAACCGGTGCGGTTAAGCAACCCCGCCTCGCGGACAAGTTTCAGACAGGGAATAAGATGGTAATCCTGGATCCACAACATATCATCCGGCATGGCGTACTCAGCGATCGCCCGGGCATAAGCTTCGTTGATCTTTTGATAGTGCCGACGTCGATTGGTTGTAAAACGCGCCAGGTCGGGACGCTGGTGAAAAACGGGCCAGAGCCCCTGATGCACGTAGCCGTGATACCCCTCTTCCACCTCCTCTTGCGTCAGCGGAAACGTCAGCGTGTCAAACCTATTGCCATGGCGGAATGAGAGCGTTCGGGGATTGTCTGGCGCTATCGCTTCGCATTTCCCGTTCCAGCTAATCCATAATCCGCCACGGTGGGACAGAATACTTTCATACAGCGCTGAGAGCGTTGAGCGCTGGCAGTAATTATGTGAAACCAGAATTAAGCCTGACATACAAATATCCCGTAGAGCCTCCGACTGTTTGCCGGAAAGCGTTTTTGAATCGGACAGATAAAAGGGCTGGCGCAACAAGAACTGGATAAAGCCGCTCATGGTCGCTGCTTGTAGCGGTCCGTGGTTCCGCCTGGGGATGTGTAAGACTGAGCAACGCTGCCGCGCAGCAGATCCTTTATTGCCGTTTTGCTAAGTAAAAAGCGCGGATTACTTACGTTGAAGCATTTCATTATGTTGATTCTCCTTATGCAGATGCTGCAAAGGATTCAACCACCGTGAGTATAAAAATTTTGTATTGATAACTGGCTTCGGGGTAAAAATTGAGTAAACGGGCGCGCTGAGATAGCAAAGGATGCCATGGGCAACCGCCAACCCAATGCCGGAAAGAGTCGCGCCCGTCCGACTTTAATAACTGTTGCATAAAGTCTGGCTCGGCAAAAATCGCCAGATTAATTAAGTCTTCCTGCATAAGGCGATATGTGAAATATCGCCAGGCAAAGGCGATACCCTGTTTTTCAATCCTGTGCTGTCGGGATCCTTGCAATAACCTTAATTTCAAAATCGAACCCAGCCAGCCAGTTCACGCCGACGGCCGTCCAGTTTGGATAAGGGGGCTGAGGGAAAACAGACTGCTTCACCTGCATAATGGTTGAAAACTGCTTTTCGGGATCGGTATGGAAGGTTGTGACATCAATCAAATCGGCAAAAGTACACCCGGCGGCGGCAAGCGTAGCCTCCAGGTTATCAAAGGCGAGCTGTACCTGCGCGGCAAAGTCTGGTTCAGGCGAGCCGTCTATGCGACTGCCAACCTGCCCGGAAACGAATAGCAAATCGCCAGAACGGATCGCAGCGGAGTAACCATGCGCCTCATAAAGAGAGTGTCGATTAGCCGGGAAAACAGGGTAAGGCTGATTCATAAGGTATCCTTTTGAGCAGTATATGAAGCGGGATGCGCAGCCTGCATAAATGATTTAATATACGCGGCGTATGTAAAATTAATCACACATACGCGCCGTATGTCAACTCACATACGCTGCGTATGTCACAAGGAGAACGAATGGCTGTTAAACGCCGCGCCGAAACGATGGAAGCCAACCGCGCAAAACTGATTGCGGCCGCGCGAAAAGCTTTTGCAGAAAAAGGATTTGCAGCCGCATCAATGGATGACCTGACCGCCAGCGTTAACCTGACGCGCGGAGCGCTCTACCATAACTTTGGCGATAAAAAGGGATTACTTGCCGCGGTTGTTACCCAGATAGATGGCGAGATGGCGCAGCGTGCCAGAAACGCCGTTTCTGACGCAGGTGATGACTGGGATAAGCTGCTGGCCGAAGGGATCGCCTACATTAAAATGGCGCTGGATGATGAAGTCCGCCGCATCGTTCTGCTTGATGGCCCAGCTTTTCTTGGAAACCCTGCGCAATGGCCAAGTCAGAATAGCTGTCTTGAATCCACTCGTCAGAGCATCTTAAACATGCTCGAAAGCGGCGTAATCAAATCGGTAGATCCGGATGCCACCGCCTATCTGCTGAATAGCGCCGCCTTCAATGCAGCGCAGTGGATAGCAGCCAGTGACGATCCGCAGCAGTCGCTGCCAAAAGTGATTGAGGTATTCACATTACTGGTAAAGGGTTTACGTAATAATGCCGGTGCAGCTTAATATATAAAAGAACAGTTAATTTTATTATTAGCCTTTCCCTTAAGCTTTTCTGCTTCTTCTAAAAGCGGCATAAGGTTGCCGCTTTAATTAAAGCGCATTTAAAATATCTGAATCCTGTAAGATAACATTTATTCTCAAGTGAGGATCAATATATGCGAATCTATTATTTACTTGAAAAATAAATTATATAGTATGGGGTCTGGTTAACTGAACCACTCGGCTCATTATGGATCAGTACTATTACTGCAACCAGTTAGCTGTCCTGCTTACTTTAAATTACAACAAAAACATAAAAAAGATGAAAATTAAATCATAAGGAATTGATCATGTATTATAAAGAAAGCATCATTTCATACCTCCAGAATAATAACATCCTTGCAATAAAGCTTGATCGCGCGATCAATGGCGTTGCAAAGGCGGTATCCAGTCAGATTGAAACGATAGAAGCCGGCGCAAAACGAGCATTGTATTATACATCCTGTTTTACTGATGAGTATCAGGATGTCTGCCAGCAGCAGAAGAGTGAAGATTTGCGATTCGTTAGTGGCGTTTATCAGATCCTACAAAATGTTGACGTTATATATGAAATGCTTAAAATCTATTTTGAAGAAGTATTCAAATACAAAACATCTGCCCAGTTAGAACATATTAAAAAATTACTGATGGCTGTTAATGTTCATATCGCTGCCAGTTCTCTCACAAACCATGGATTTGCTTTAGCAGTAGCCACATCTGTCGCTACGGGACTGAATTTGTCATTAGAGATGAGTGCTTTAACAGGAAAGAAAGGTGGCACAATTGCCACTTTTGTCGGCGTTTATGGAATTGTCCAGAAAGCGGCGGATAGCGCCCATCGAATCAATTATACATATCCATCCTATTATGCCGCCCTTTACACTCATAAGCTGGAGATGATGTTTTTCCTGATAGAACCTTTGTTTGAGCGAGCTGGTGCGCTTATAGATCCGAGCGCCTCGGAAGCTAGTATTGCAGAAAAAATCACCCGGATGATTCGATAGCTATGATGAACCTTATTAAAAGATTTTTTAAGAGGGTGTTTAAATCCTTATTTTCTCTCTATGCTCCGACCATACTTACGGTTTTGTTCGCGATTGTTCTGGTACATTTTTTCCCGGAAGGCCCCTTATGGCCTGTACTCGTCTTTTTCATATTGACATTGATTATTATTGATTAAAATTATATAGAGCAAAGAAACACGATGAATATAAATTCAGATTAAATTATAGAATTTATATAGTAAACCCATAATGCTAGTAGCTCAAAGGAAATGCCTTACCAGATGATGCATAGAGTATTCAAGTATGCGTTTGAAGAACACAACCAAGTTTTCCCGACAAATTTTCATTACATGTAAACAACCTAAAGCACAGCGGGCATCGGATGTCGGCCTCGCAAATTGATTCACCAGAGCAGATCGAAAGATATGGTAAAAATTCTTAAAAGGTTTTTTAAGCGGCTGATTAAATCTTTAATTTCAGATTATGCTCCTGCATTGCTTACATTCTTATTCGCAGTTTTCCTGATACATTTTTTCCCGGAAGGCCCCTTATGGCCGGTGCTCATATTCTTCATATTTGTGGTGATAATCATAGAGCGATGGTATATGAAGTGGTAATAGCTAAAAGAGAAACTTATTTTTACTAGATTATCTTTGTTCCAATATTTTTTAAGCAATACCAAAGCAAACATTAACCTTTTCAGTAAAATGATTCTTTAAAGCAATTTGCTAATTTAAAACACTACGGGCACAGGGATGCGATATCATCTAAGTCATTCCAGGGGTTACGATAATCATGTGGAATATCATCATAAGGATCTTTAGACGTCTTTTTATGTCCCTGTTTGCGCTATATGCTCCTCAAGTCCTGATACTGATCTTCGCGATTGCTCTGGTTCATTTTTTTCCTGAAGGTCCAGTCTGGCCTATAGGTCTTTTTGCTCTTTTCATAATTTACATTTTCGCTCGTTACTGCAAATGGTGATCGTTTTACCCACACTATGTTCTAAACTTCTTTGATAAGGAATGTATTATGTCTACTCCCGCACACTTATGGCTCGAAGATGAAAATGGCTCTCCCATCTCTGGCGAGTGCTTAATGCCATCACGAGCAGGTTCTATTGAATTAAAATCATTCTCCCATGGGGTGACCATTCCAGTTGATCCGAACAGGGGTAAGCTTACTGGTACACGTATTCATCGCCCCATAGTGATAGTAAAAGAGTTTGACAAGACAACCCCCGTTTTGTATCGCGCCGTATGCGAAAACCGCACCTTGAAAAAAGCAACAATAAAAATGTATCGCATACTGGAATCGGGCAGTGAATCTGAGTATTTCAACATCACCCTGGATAACGTCAAAATCACAACGGTATCGCCCTATCTCGCGCAAAATGGTGCGAGCAGTACTCATCTGGAAACCCTTGAATTACGCTATGAGGCAATAACCTGGAAATATACGGAAGGTAATATTATCTACCGAGATTCGTGGAACGAATACGCTACAGCCTAGTCTCAATAAATACCTTTCGAATAATACCTGGCCCTTCGCGGCAGGGATTTCAATCAAACGATGGCCCGCGTGTAGAAGGTTATAGCGACTACGTATACTGGCTCGCACTCATTTTCGCTAAATAGCGCGTGGGTTATTTTTAATATCTTCGATCAATAATTACGATCTTTCACCAGCATTTTCTGTTCTGTGGCACAACAAGTAAGGCAGCTTAACCCTGAAAATTCAGAACGGCGATGTTAGGGTGCTATCTGTGTGTCTTCGCCTCAAAAGGAAGCATAGCCCCCTGCACCTTCCAGCACTGGCCTATTGTGTGTTGTCGCCATAAAACGTGCTGGCATTCGCCGCCGTAATCCGTACCATACGCGGCATACTTTTGCCTGCTGATGATTATCGACGGGCGCACACGCCCTCTTTTATAGCGAATCAGATGGGGCATAAACATGCGCAGAGTGTCCGTGAGTCCTGTGCGACCTGGATTGAAAAGATGAACCGCGAGCGGGTTGAAATGCTCAACGGTAAGCTGGCAATCTGAATGGACCTTGCCCCTTATATGCCCCTCTTGGTTGTAGAGACAGAGAAAAATGCAAGAAAATCAAACGGTTGACAAGAAAGAACAGTACAACCTTAATAAACTCCAGAAGCGCCTGCGTCGCAACGTCGGCGAAGCTATCGCTGATTACAATATGATTGAAGAAGGCGACCGCATTATGGTCTGCCTGTCGGGCGGCAAGGACAGCTATACGCTGCTGGAGATCCTGCGTAATCTGCAGCAGAGCGCACCGGTTAACTTCTCGCTGGTGGCGGTTAATCTCGATCAGAAACAACCGGGCTTTCCAGGGCACATTCTGCCGGAATATCTGGAGTCGCTTGGCGTCGAATACAAAATCGTCGAAGAAGACACCTACTCCATCGTTAAAGAGAAGATCCCGGAAGGCAAAACCACCTGTTCGCTCTGTTCGCGCCTGCGCCGCGGCATTCTCTACCGCACCGCTACCGAGCTGGGCTGTACGAAAATCGCGCTCGGCCATCACCGCGACGATATCCTGCAGACGCTGTTCCTGAATATGTTCTACGGCGGAAAAATGAAAGGCATGCCGCCGAAGCTGATGAGCGACGACGGCAAACATATCGTCATTCGCCCGCTGGCCTACTGCCGTGAAAAAGATATTGTTCGCTTCTCTGAAGCGCGCAAATTCCCGATTATTCCATGCAACCTCTGCGGTTCGCAGCCTAACCTGCAACGTCAGGTGATCGCCGATATGCTGCGCGACTGGGACAAACGCTATCCCGGACGCATCGAGACGATGTTCAGCGCAATGCAGAACGTTGTGCCGTCGCATCTGGCGGATATCAACCTGTTCGATTTTAAAGGCATTCAACACGGCGATGCGGTGGTAGACGGCGGCGATCTCGCCTTCGATCGTGAAACGCTGCCGGTACAGCCTGCTGGCTGGCAGGAAGCGGATGACGCCGAGCCGGTGGTCCGTCTCGACGTGCTACAGCTGCCGTAACAGGAACGCTTTAAAAAAGGGCGCGCTGCAATATCAGCACGCCCTTTTTTTTACCGATGCGGCGGTGGATCGAGGATGGGCGGATAACCCGGCTCAGGCTGCGGGTCCGGTTGCGGGTTCGGCGGTGGTTGCGGCATCGGATCGGGAATCGGGACGGGATCGGTAGGAATCGGATCGCTGGCGATAATGGATATCATACCCTTCTCCTTTGTGGTTACTGTCTTTAAAGCATAGGTATAACTCCGCCGCAGGGGCAAAAAAAAAGCCGGCGGATAGGCCGGCGTATCGAATTAAATATGTGCTATGCAGTAATTCTAAAAAGGAAGTAAGACAATATGGAGCGCAACGCCCATCGCTTGACGTTGCATTCACCTGCGGATACAGAGTTTGCCGATGTTGCCCTGGAGGGTTATTGACCTCGATCAGCTTTTTTTCCCTTTTTGCCATCAGCAGCCTTTTTTTGCCCCGGCATTAACTATTGTAACCAGTTGATTACATTATTGTCACAGCCACTTACGCCGTTTAAGCCACCAGGCGACGCCCAGAACAAGAACCACCAGCAGCAGGCAGAACACGCTAAAGCCAAGGTGCCAGTTGGCACCCGGAATGCCGCCGAGGTTGACGCCGAACAGGCCGGTCAGAAAGGTCGTCGGCAGGAAAATCATCGCCAGCAACGACATAGTATAGGTACGGCGGTTCATCGCTTCCGCCATCTGCGAGGCCACTTCGTCCGCCAGTACAGCGGTACGCGCCACTCCTGCGTCCAGGTCGTCTAGCCCGCGCCCTAACCTGTCGGACACCTCCTGCATACGGCGGCGATCGCTGTCATCCATCCACGGCAGCTTCTCGCTGGCGAGCCGCGAATAGACGTCGCGCTGCGGCGTCATATAGCGTCGCATGACTATCAGCTGCTTGCGCAGCAGCGACAGCTCGCCGCGCGCCGGTATACGCTGATCCAGCAGCGCATCCTCCAGCACAATAATTTTGTCATGCAGCTCTTCAATGAATTCACTGGCGTGATCGGTCAGCGCATCGCAGATATCGACCAGCCAGCTGCCGCCATCTTCAGGCCCGTTGCCGTTTTGCAGATCGGTCAGCACCTCATCCACCGCATAGACTTTACGGCGACGCGTCGAGACAATCAGCTTGTCGTTGATAAAGACCCGCATCGCCACCAGCTGCTCAGGCCGCGAGTCAGCGTTGTGGTTAACGCTGCGCAGCACAATCATAAATCCGTCGCCAAGACGGCTGACGCGCGGCCGCATACTGTCGCCCGCCAGCGCGTCGCGCACCGTATCGGGGATCAGGGGTGTAGACTGCAACCAGTCAGAGCTCTGGCGATGGGTATAGTTAAGATGCAGCCAGCAGGGGCGCTCGCAGTGGATCACATCTTTATCTTCGATAGGGATCAAGCCGCCCTTGCCATCAAGCTGACAGGCGATAATGGCGTCGGAAACCTGCAACGCTTTGCCTTCAATGACGTTCACTCACTTGCCTCACTACAAAAATCAATACGATACAGTCTAGCGCGGCGCGGTTGAGTTGCAATCCTCAGGCTGTGAGCAAAGGTGTCTGGATGCGGCCTGCTGGCAGGCCGCTCAGGGCTTAGTGTTTTGCGATCCACAGCTCGCGGCTGTAGGCGACATCTTCAGGATTCGTGATGGGATAGCCTTTCACCCACGGCTTGATCAGGCGGCCGTTGGTGTACTGGTAAATCGGTGCGATCGGTGCCTGGTCGGCCAGGATCTGCTCCGCTTTGTTGTAGTCGCTGTTGCGCGCGTCAGCCTGGGTTTCGCTGCTTGCTCTGGCGAGAACCGCATCGTAATCGGCGTTGCTGAAGCGCGCGATATTGCTGCTGTTGCCGCTGGTCAGCAGGCTGAGAAATGTCGATGGCTCATTGTAATCGCCAACCCAGGAGGCGCGGATAACGTCAAAATTGCCGCTGTTGCGGCTGTCGATATAGGTTTTCCACTCCTGGTTCTGCAACGTCACCTGAACGCCAAGATTTTTCTTCCACATCGATGCCACGGCAATCGCGATTTTTTGATGGCTTTCCGAGGTGTTGTAAAGCAGCGTCAGATGCAGCGGTCGGCCAGGGCCGTAGCCAGCGGC
>NZ_DJDN01000019.1:68282-69605 GCF_002431095.1 Pantoea sp. UBA5923
GCCGTAGCCAGCGGCGGTTAACAGCGCTTTCGCCTGGGCGTTAAGCTCCTGCTGGCTGTGCTGTTCAATATAGGACTGCGCAGGCTTAAAGCCCGCCGTCACGTCGGGGGTAAAGCGCCAGGCGGGCTTCTCGCCGGTGCCCAGCACCTTTTCTGCGATAATGCGGCGATCGATGCTCCACGACAGCGCCTTACGCACCCGCGCATCCGCCGTCGCGCCCTTTTGCGTATTAAAGGCGTAGTAGTAGGTGCCGAGCTGGTAAGGCGTGTAGACCTCACCCGGCAGCGTTTTTTTCAGCTGGGCATACATGTTCTTCGGAAAGGATTCGGTGATATCGATATCGCCCGCGCGATAGCGCTTAGTGGCGCTGGACTCTTCATTGATGGGAATAAAGGTCACTTTGGTCAGGACCGAATGCGCGTCGTCCCAGTAGTGTGGGTTACGCGCCAGCACAATCTTCTCATTCACCACGCGCGACGCCAGCTGGTAAGCGCCGTTGCCCACCAGCTTGCCCGGCGCGGTCCAGCCGTCACCCTCGCGGTTGATAACCTGCTGAGGTACCGGGAAAAGCGCGACGTTAGCCGCAAGCGCGGGAAACCAGGGCACCGGGCGGTCAAGCGTCACCTTCAGGTGCTGGGCGTCTACGGCGCTGACGCCGAGTCGATTCGCCGGCATCTCGCCTTTGGTTATCGCGCCCGCGTTGCTGATGCCCGCCAGTCCGGCAAACCAGGCAAAGGGCGAACTGTTTTTGGGCTCGACAAGGCGCTGCCAGCTGTAGACGAAATCCTGCGCCGTCACCGGCTCGCCGTTCGACCATTTTGCATTGCTGCGCAGCGTAAAGATCCAGGTTTTATTGTCGCTGCTGCTCCAGCTTTCGGCTACGCCCGGCACGATATTGCCCTGCGCATCCTGATTCGTCAGCCCCTCGAACAGATCGCGGATCACCTGAATTTCCGGCAGCCCAACGGCTTTCAACGGATCGAGCGAGGCGGGTTCATCTTTGATATGGCGGACAATCTCCTGCCGATCGGCCAGCTGCGCGTTGGCCGGCAGCTGTGCCGCCAGCGCCTGGCTCGCGATGCCTGCGAGCGCCAGCGCCATCAGCGTCTTGCGAAATGTGCTTTTCATCTTCACTCCCTTACCCTAATGAAGCGCTGCGCAATGCACCAGAGGGCGCAGCATGACCCCGGCACTGTAGCGCAAATGACTGAAGGATAAATAGCGATTTTCCGCGCGCGGCTTTTCCGCTACTTTGTCTGACAGAGGGCAACAAAGGAGAAAGCCGATGACGTTGTTACACCCGCGACCGCGACGCGGAAAACT
>NZ_DJDN01000026.1:0-12461 GCF_002431095.1 Pantoea sp. UBA5923
CCGGCGTGATCGTCAACGGCAGCATGGCGGGCCACTCGGCAGAGATCGAACACCTGACACAAATTCCATCGGGCGAGCTGTATAACGGCACCAAAGTCACCCAGATGGAAGATGACATCAAGAAGCTGCTGGGCCGTTATGGCTATGCCTATCCGCGCGTGATGACGCAGCCTGAAATCAACGACGCCGATAAAACGGTGAAGCTGCATATCAGCGTGGACGCCGGCAACCGTTACTACGTGCGTAAAGTGCGCTTCGAGGGCAATGACACCTCGAAAGATGCGGTGCTGCGTCGTGAAATGCGTCAGATGGAAGGCGCCTGGCTGGGCAGCGATCTGGTTGAGCAGGGCAAAGAGCGTCTGAACCGCACCGGCTACTTTGAAACGGTCGATGTCGATACGCAGCGCGTACCGGGCGTGCCGGACCAGGTAGACGTGGTCTACAAGGTGAAAGAGCGCAACACCGGCACCTTTAACTTCGGCGTCGGCTACGGCACTGAAAGCGGCGTCAGCTTCCAGGTCGGCGTAACCCAGGATAACTGGCTGGGCACCGGCAACACGGTAAGCATCAGCGGCACCAAGAATGACTACCAGACCTACGCGGAATTCTCGCTGACCGATCCGTACTTTACGGTAGACGGCGTGAGCCTGGGCGGTCGCGTCTTCTATAACGACTTTAAAGCGGACGATGCGGATCTGTCGGACTACACCAACAAAAGTTATGGCGTAGACGGCACCCTGGGCTTCCCGGTCAATGAAAACAACACGCTGCGCGTTGGTCTGGGCTATGTGCACAACGACCTCTCCAACATGCAACCGCAGGTGGCGATGTGGCGCTATCTCGACTCTGTCGGTAAGCCGCAGGAGCTTAATGACAAGGGCGACTTCTCTGCGGATGACTTCACCTTCAACTACGGCTGGACCTATAATACCCTGGATCGTGGCTTCTTCCCGACCGCGGGTAACCGTACCAACCTGAACGGTAAAGTCACTATTCCGGGCTCCGACAACAGCTTCTATAAAGCGACGCTGGATACCCAACAGTATGTGCCGCTTAACCGCGATCGTACCTGGGTGCTGTTAGGACGCGGCCGCGTCGGTTACGGCGATGGTCTGGGCGGCAAAGAGATGCCGTTCTACGAGAACTTCTATGCGGGCGGCTCCAGCACCGTACGTGGTTTCCGCTCCAATACCATCGGTCCGAAAGCGGCTTACCTGAACGACGGCTCGTCAACCTGTACGCTGACCGATCCGAACGGCATCTGTAAGTCGAGCGACGCAGTAGGCGGCAACGCGATGGCGGTGGCCAGCCTGGAGCTGATTACCCCGACGCCGTTCCTGAGCGAGAAATACGCAAACTCAGTACGTACCTCGCTGTTCGTGGATGCGGGTACCGTCTGGGATACCAAGTGGCAGAATACGGATGAAACCCGCGCCGCCGGCATCCCGGACTATAGCGATCCAAACAATATCCGCGTTTCGAGCGGTATTGCGCTGCAGTGGATGTCCCCGCTGGGGCCGCTGGTCTTCTCTTATGCGCAGCCGGTCAAAAAAGTGGAAGGGGACAAATCAGAACAGTTCCAGTTTAACATTGGTAAAACCTGGTAAGGTTCTGAGCAAGGAAGCATAAGCTGAAGTCTTGCTACCGAACCGCGGTCTCTATAGCGGTTCGGAGCAAACACTGTGTCGCTGACACAAACGTTGATGGTAAGGAGTTTATAGTGAAAAAGTTGTTGTGTGCCGCAGGACTGGGTCTTGCTTTAGCTGTTTCCGCAGGCGCTCAGGCTGCTGACAAAATCGCAGTGGTAAACGTGTCCAGCATTTTCCAACAGTTACCGCAACGTGCGACCGTTGCTAAACAGCTGGAAAACGAGTTCAAAGGCCGCGCAACCGAGCTGCAGAGCCAGGAACGCGACCTGCAGACTAAAATGCAGCGCCTGCAGCGCGACGGTTCAACCATGAAGGCCAGCGATCGTAGCCGCATGGAAAAAGACGTTATGGCGCAGCGCGAAGCTTTCTCTTCTAAAGCCCAGGCTTTTGAGCAGGATAACCGCCGTCGTCAGATGGAAGAGCGTAACAAACTGCTGAGCCGTATTCAGGACGCCGTGAAGAAAGTGGCAAGCGACGAAGGTTATGACGTGGTGATCGACGCCAACGCTGTGGCTTACGCGTCAAACGCGAAAGACATTACTGCTGACGTGCTGAAACAGGTTAAATAATCGATGTCATCAATTCGACTGGCTGATTTAGCCCAGCAGTTGGATGCAGAATTGCACGGAGATGGCGATATCGCCATCTCCGGCATTGCTTCTATGCAATCCGCCCAAACCGGCCAAATCACATTTCTTAGCAACAGCCGCTACCGCGAGCAACTCGTCCAGTGTCAGGCATCGGCCGTGGTGCTGACGGAAGCGGATCTGGAGTGGTGTCACACGGCCGCGCTGGTGGTGAAAAATCCCTATCTGACCTATGCACGCATGGCTCAGCTGCTGGATACTACGCCGCAGCCTGCACAAAATATCGCGCCCAGCGCGGTAATCGATCCCAGCGCGAAGCTGGGGCAAAACGTCTCTGTCGGCGCTAACGCGGTAATCGAATCCGACGTAGTGCTGGGCGACAACGTGGTGATCGGCGCAGGCTGCTTCGTCGGTAAAAAGACGCGCATCGGCAACAATAGCCGTCTCTGGGCTAACGTGACGGTCTACCATGAAATCGAAATCGGTCAGGATTGTCTGATTCAGTCCGGCACCGTTATCGGTGCAGATGGTTTCGGCTACGCCAACGATCGCGGTAATTGGGTGAAAATCCCGCAGCTTGGCGCTGTAATTATCGGCGATCGAGTAGAAATCGGTGCCTGTACCACTATCGATCGTGGCGCGCTGGATAACACTCTGATCGGCAATGGTGTTATCATAGACAACCAGTGTCAGATCGCACACAACGTGGTTATTGGCGACAATACCGCGGTTGCGGGTGGTGTGATCATGGCGGGTAGTTTGAAAATTGGACGTTACTGTATGATTGGCGGCGCCAGCGTCATTAACGGCCATATGGAAATCTGTGACAAGGTGACCGTGACCGGTATGGGCATGGTTATGCGTCCTATCACAGAGCCTGGGGTATACTCGTCGGGCATTCCGCTACAACCCAATAAAACCTGGCGCAAAACTGCAGCGCTGGTGATGAACATCGATGACATGAGCAAGCGCTTAAAAGCCATCGAGCGGAAGGTCGGCAAAGACGACTAAACGCCATCCCACATGCGACCGGCTTGCTAATAAAAATGTTAAGCAGGTAAGCCAGGCGCCATTGAACCGATTTCGGCCTGCGGAGGATCGTTTTGATCCGTGCAGGCCGTGTTATTGATGTCATCAGATTTTTAGGACAGGAAGAGTATTTTGACTACTGAAACTCATACTCTGAAAATTGAAGAAATTTTAGAGCTGCTGCCGCACCGCTACCCGTTTCTGCTTGTTGATCGCGTGCTGGAGTTTGAAGAGCACAAGTATCTGCGCGCCGTTAAGAACGTCTCTGTTAATGAACCGTTTTTCCAGGGGCATTTCCCTGGTAAACCGATTTTCCCTGGCGTTCTGATCCTCGAAGCGATGGCGCAGGCTACCGGTATTCTGGCGTTCAAAAGCGTTGGTAAACTGGAGCCAGGCGAGCTCTACTATTTCGCCGGCATCGACGAAGCCCGTTTCAAACGTCCGGTCGTACCGGGCGATCAAATGATCATGGAAGTGACTTTCGAGAAAACCCGCCGCGGTTTGACGCGCTTTAAAGGCGTTGCTACCGTTGACGGCAAGATTGTCTGTGAAGCGACCATGATGTGTGCCCGTAGCCGGGAGGCATAATCTGTGATTGATCCAACCGCCACCATCCATGCCAGTTCCGTCATCGAAGAAGGGGCCGTTATCGGTCCCAACGTTCACATCGGCCCGTTCTGCTTTATCGGCGCGCATGTGGAGATCGGTGAAGGTACGGTCCTGAAGTCGCACGTGGTCATTAATGGCCATACGCGTATCGGGAAAGATAACCAGATCTATCAGTTCGCCTCTATCGGCGAAGTGAATCAGGATCTTAAATACGCTGGCGAGCCGACCCGCGTTGAAGTGGGCGATCGCAATCGCATCCGCGAAAGCGTGACCATTCATCGCGGCACCGTGCAGGGCGGCGGCGTCACCACCATCGGCAGCGATAACCTGCTGATGGTGAATGCGCACATTGCGCATGACTGCGTGATCGGCAACCGCTGCATTTTCGCCAACAACGCCACGCTGGGCGGCCACGTTACCGTGGACGACTTCGCGATTATCGGCGGCATGACGGCGGTGCATCAGTGGTGCACTATCGGCGCGCACGTGATGGTCGGCGGTTGTTCAGGCGTCGCGCAGGATGTGCCGCCCTACGTTATCGCGCAGGGCAACCACGCGACGCCGTTCGGCATCAATATTGAAGGTCTGAAGCGTCGTGGCTTCAGCAAAGAGGCGCTGCACGCCATTCGCAACGCCTATAAACTGCTCTACCGCAGCAACAAAACGCTGGACGAAGCCAAGCCGGAAATTGAAGCGCTGGCGAAGCAGCATAGCGAAGTGCAGCCCTTCTACGACTTCTTTGCTCGTTCTACGCGTGGGTTGATTCGTTAATTCATGTCAGTGCGTCCCCTTACGATAGCCCTGGTCGCCGGAGAAACCTCCGGCGATATTCTTGGTGCCGGTCTTATCCGCGCGCTGAAAGCGCGTCATCCTGATGCCCGTTTCGTTGGTGTGGCAGGCCCGCGCATGCAGGCTGAAGGCTGCGAAACCTGGTATGAGATGGAAGAACTGGCGGTGATGGGCATAGTGGAAGTGCTGGGTCGCCTGCCGCGCCTGATGAAGATTGGCCGGGATCTGACGCAGCGCTTTACCGAACTGAAGCCGGATGTATTCGTCGGTATCGATGCGCCCGATTTCAATATCACGCTGGAAGGGCGGCTGAAGCGCAACGGCATCCGCACCATTCACTACGTCAGCCCGTCGGTCTGGGCTTGGCGGCAAAAGCGCGTGTTTAAAATCGGCCGCAACACTAATCTGGTGCTCGCGTTTCTGCCGTTTGAAAAAGCCTTCTACGATCGTTTTAACGTGCCGTGTCGCTTTATCGGCCACACCATGGCGGATGCGATGCCGCTGCAGCCGGACAAACCGGCCGCACGCCGTACGCTGGGTATTAGCGACGAGGCGCTCTGCCTGGCGCTGCTGCCCGGCAGCCGTCATGCGGAAGTAGAGATGCTCAGCGCCGATTTTTTACGCGCGGCGCAGCTGCTGCGCGTGCGCTATCCGGCGCTGGAGATCGTCGTGCCGCTGGTCAACGCCAAACGTCGTGCGCAGTTCGAACAGATCAAAGCCGAGATCGCCCCTGAATTGCCGATGCATCTGCTGGATGGTCAGGGTCGCGAAGCGATGATTGCGAGCGACGCCGCGATTCTTGCATCCGGCACCGCCGCGCTGGAGTGTATGCTGGCAAAATGTCCGATGGTAGTCGGCTATCGTATGAAGCCTTCGACCTTCTGGCTGGCGAAGCGGTTGGTGAAGACGCCATACGTCTCGCTGCCTAACTTGCTGGCGGGACGCGAACTGGTGAAAGAGCTGCTGCAGGAGGAGTGCGAACCGCACGCGCTGGCGGCGGCGCTGGAACCGCTGCTGCACGCCGGTCCGCAACGCGATGCGCTGCTCGCGACCTTTAGCGAGCTGCATCAGCAGATTCGCTGGAACGCAGATGAACAGGCAGCGGACGCCGTACTGGAGATCGCCAATGGCTGATTTTATCTATCCCAATGCCCGCCTGATTGCGGGCGTTGACGAAGTGGGCCGCGGTCCGCTGGTCGGCGCGGTCGTCACGGCGGCGGTTATTCTCGATCCGGCCAATCCGATTCAGGGTCTGGCCGACTCAAAAAAACTCTCTGAAAAACGCCGCCTCGCGTTATTCGACGAGATTAAAGAAAAAGCGCTGGCGTGGAGCTTAGGCCGCGCCGAGCCGGAAGAGATCGACCAGCTCAATATCCTGCACGCCACCATGCTGGCGATGCAGCGCGCGGTGGCGGGGCTGACGATAACGCCTGATTTCGTACTGGTAGACGGCAACCGCACTCCCGCGCTGCCGATGCCGTCGCAGGCGGTGGTGAAAGGCGACAGCCTGGTGGCTGAAATCAGCGCGGCGTCGATTATCGCTAAAGTGTCGCGCGATCGCGAAATGGCTGAGCTGGATCGGCTCTTTCCTGAGTATGGCTTTGCGCAGCACAAAGGCTATCCTACCGCGCTGCATATGGAAAAACTGACGCAACACGGCGCGACGCCGCACCATCGCCGCAGCTTTGCGCCGGTGCGCAACGCCCTGATAGACGCTGAAGTTCTGGCCGCAGGCCAGCCAGCTACGCTTTAATAGCCTGACGCTGTTTTAACCGGAAACTGATATGGCTGAACCCCGTTTTATACATCTGCATGTCCACAGTGACTACTCGATGATCGATGGCCTGGCGAAAACCGGGCCGCTGGTCAAAAAGGCGGCTGCGCTGGGCATGCCCGCTCTCGCTATCACGGACTTTACCAACCTTTGCGGGCTGGTGCGTTTCTATGGCAGCGCACACGGCGCGGGGATCAAACCGATTATCGGCGCGGACTTTAAGGTCGCCAGCGAGCTGATGGGTGACGAGCTGACGCAGCTGACGGTGCTGGCCGCGAACAATACCGGCTATCAGAACCTGACGCTGCTTATCTCCCGCGCGTATCAGCGCGGCTACGGCATCGCCGGTCCGGTTATCGACCGCGACTGGCTGGCGGAGCTGGGTGAAGGGTTAATTCTGCTCTCCGGCGGACGCTGCGGCGATGTGGGCCGCAGCCTGCTGCGCGGCAACAGCGCGCTGGTTGCGCAGTGCCTGAGCTTTTATCAGACGCACTTTCCCGATCGCTACTACCTTGAGCTGGTGCGTACCGGCCGCGCCGACGAGGAGAGTTATCTCCATGCCGCGGTTGAGCTCGCCATCGCCGAGGGCGTACCGGTGGTCGCCACCAACGAAGTCTGCTTCCTTAATGAAGAGGATTTCGACGCGCATGAAATCCGCGTGGCGATCCACGACGGCTATACGCTGGACGATCCCAAGCGCCCGCGCAACTACAGTCCTCAGCAATATATGCGCAGCGAAGAGGAGATGTGCGAGCTTTTCTCGGACATCCCGGAAGCGCTGGAAAACAGCGTAGAGATTGCTAAGCGCTGCAACGTCACGGTACGCCTCGGCGAATATTTCCTGCCGCAGTTCCCGACCGGCGACATGACCACCGAAGATTTTCTGGTAATGAAGTCGCGTGAAGGTCTGGAAGAGCGCCTTGAGTTCCTCTTTCCCGATCCGGAAGTGCGCGCGCAGAAGCGCCCTGAATATGATGAGCGTCTGGAGATCGAGCTTAACGTTATCAACCAGATGGGCTTCCCCGGCTACTTCCTGATCGTGATGGAGTTTATCCAGTGGTCGAAAGATAACGGCATTCCGGTAGGGCCAGGACGCGGCTCCGGCGCCGGTTCGCTGGTTGCCTACGCGCTGAAAATCACCGATCTCGATCCGCTGGAGTTTGACCTGCTGTTCGAACGTTTCCTTAACCCGGAACGCGTCTCGATGCCTGACTTCGACGTCGACTTCTGTATGGAAAAGCGCGACCAGGTCATCGATCACGTCGCCGAAATGTACGGACGTGAGGCGGTATCGCAGATCATTACCTTCGGCACCATGGCGGCGAAAGCGGTTATCCGCGACGTTGGCCGCGTGCTGGGTCATCCCTACGGCTTTGTCGATCGCATCTCTAAGCTGATCCCGCCCGATCCCGGCATGACGCTGGAAAAAGCGTTCGCTGTCGAACCGCAGCTGCCGGAAATGTACGACGCGGACGAAGAGGTCAAAGCGCTGATCGATATGGCGCGCAAGCTGGAAGGCGTAACGCGTAACGCCGGTAAGCATGCCGGCGGCGTGGTGATCGCCCCGACGCAGATCACCGACTTCGCGCCGCTCTACTGTGACGAAAACGGCAATCATCCGGTCACGCAGTTCGATAAAAATGACGTAGAGTACGCCGGTCTGGTGAAGTTCGACTTCCTGGGACTGCGTACGCTCACCATCATCGACTGGGCGCTGAAGATGATCAATCCGCGCCGGGAGAAGCAGGGCCTGCCGCCGATCGATATCGCCGCGATTCCGCTGGATGATAAAAAAAGCTTCGATATGCTGCAGCGCGCGGAAACCACGGCGGTGTTCCAGCTTGAATCGCGCGGCATGAAAGATCTTATCAAGCGTCTGAAGCCGGACTGCTTTGAAGATATGATCGCGCTGGTGGCGCTGTTCCGTCCCGGCCCGCTGCAGTCGGGCATGGTGGATAACTTTATCGACCGTAAACACGGACGCGAAGCGATCTCCTATCCCGATATCCAGTGGCAGCATGAAAGCCTGAAGCCGGTGCTTGAGCCTACCTACGGCATTATCCTTTATCAGGAACAGGTCATGCAGATCGCCCAGGTGCTCTCCGGCTATACCCTGGGCGGTGCGGATATGCTGCGCCGCGCAATGGGTAAAAAGAAGCCGGAAGAGATGGCCAAGCAGCGCTCGGTGTTTAAAGAGGGCGCGGAGCGCATGGGCATCGACGGCGAACTGTCGATGAAGATTTTTGACCTGGTGGAGAAATTCGCCGGTTATGGCTTTAACAAATCGCACTCGGCCGCCTATGCGCTGGTCTCTTACCAGACGCTGTGGCTGAAGGCGCACTATCCGGCTGAGTTTATGGCGGCGGTGATGACCGCCGATATGGACAACACCGAGAAGGTGGTCGGCCTGGTGGATGAGTGCTGGCGTATGGGCCTGAAGGTACTGCCGCCTGATATCAACTCCGGGCTCTATCAGTTCCACGTCAACGACGACGGCGAGATCGTTTACGGTATCGGCGCGATCAAAGGCGTCGGCGAAGGCCCGATCGAAGCGATCCTTGAGGCGCGCAACCAGGATGGCTATTTCCGCGAGCTGTTCGATCTCTGCGCGCGCACCGATACCAAAAAGATCAACCGTCGCGTGATGGAGAAGCTGATCATGTCCGGCGCCTTCGATCGTCTTGGCCCGCACCGCGCGGCGCTGATGAGTTCGCTCGGCGACGCGCTGAAAGCGGCGGATCAGCACGCCAAAGCGGAGGCGATAGGCCAGGCCGATATGTTCGGCGTGCTGGCGGAAGAGCCGGAGCAGGTTGAAAAATCCTACGCCAGCGTAACGCCCTGGCCAGAGCAGGTGCAGCTTGACGGCGAGCGCGAAACGCTCGGACTCTATCTCACCGGCCATCCGATTAATCAGTACCTGAAAGAGATCGAGCGCTATGTGGGCGGCATGCGCCTGAAGGACATGCATCCTACCGAGCGTGGTAAAATTACCGTTGCTGCCGGTCTGGTGGTGGCGGCCCGCGTGATGGTGACCAAGCGCGGCAACCGAATTGGTATCTGTACTCTGGACGACCGCTCCGGGCGTCTGGAGGTGATGTTATTTACCGATGCGTTAGACAAATACCAGCAGCTGCTGGAGAAAGACCGTATCCTGATCGTCAGCGGACAGGTCAGCTTTGATGACTTCAGCGGCGGCCTTAAAATGACCGCCCGTGAAGTCATGGACATTGACGAAGCGCGCGAAAAATACGCGCGCGGACTTGCTATCTCGCTGACGGACAGGCAAATTGATGACCAGCTATTAAACCGGCTCCGCCAGTCTCTTGAGCCCCATCGCTCAGGGACGATTCCGGTGAATCTCTACTATCAGAGAGCCGACGCGCGAGCGAAGCTACGCTTTGGTGCAGCGTGGCGTATTTCGCCCAGCGATCGCCTGCTCAACGAATTACGTTCGTTGATAGGGTCGGAGCAGGTTGAACTGGAGTTTGACTAAAACAGGAACATTATGAGTCTTAATTACCTGGATTTTGAACAGCCGATCGCTGAACTTGAAGCGAAAATTGATTCGCTTACGTCGATTGGTCGTCAGGATGATAAACACATTAATCTGGATGAAGAGGTGCAGCGTCTGCGCGAAAAAAGCGTTGAGCTGACCCGCAAAATCTTCGCCGATTTAGGCGCATGGCAGGTCGCGCAGCTGGCGCGTCATCCGCTGCGTCCTTATACGCTGGACTATGTTCGCAACGCTTTTGACGACTTTGACGAGCTGGCTGGCGATCGCGCCTATGCCGACGACAAAGCCATTGTCGGCGGTATCGCCCGTCTCGACGGCCGCCCGGTAATGATCATTGGTCATCAAAAAGGTCGCGAAACCAAAGAGAAAATCCGCCGCAACTTCGGTATGCCGGCGCCGGAAGGCTACCGTAAAGCGCTGCGTCTGATGGAGATGGCCGAGCGCTTCAAAATGCCGCTGATCACCTTTATCGACACGCCGGGTGCCTATCCGGGCGTTGGCGCGGAAGAGCGTGGCCAGTCAGAAGCGATCGCCCGCAATCTGCGCGAAATGTCTGGTCTGAAAATTCCGGTTATCTGCACCGTGATTGGCGAAGGCGGCTCCGGTGGCGCGCTGGCGATCGGCGTTGGCGACAAAGTGAATATGCTTCAGTACAGCACCTATTCGGTGATCTCGCCGGAAGGCTGTGCCTCAATTCTGTGGAAAAGCGCGGATAAAGCCCCGCTGGCGGCAGAAGCGATGGGCATCACGGCTAACCGTCTGAAAGAGCTGAAGCTGATTGACTCAATCATCCCTGAACCGCTGGGCGGCGCGCATCGTCAGCCGGTGGATATGGCGCTGTCGCTGAAAAACCAGCTGCTGGCCGATCTCGCCGATCTCGACACGCTGAGCACCGAAGAGCTGCTCGACCGTCGCTATCAGCGTCTGATGAGCTACGGCTACGCTTAACAGCGCAAACCTTTGAGAAAGCGGACTCCGGTCCGCTTTTTTTATGCCTTTATTTTGCCAGCCGTCAACAGAGGAGAGCATTCCGACAGCTCGCCGCCGCTATCCTTCGCTATGATTAGCCATGCCACATTAAAAGGGAGGTGCGCATTGAATATTCTGGCGATGATGGGTTCACACGGCATGTTTTATAAAGACGAGCCGCTGCGCGAACTGACAGCGGCGCTGACGCAGCAGGGCTTTCAGCTTATTTATCCAACCAGTATCGACGACCTGCTGAAGCTGATAGAGCACAACCCGCGCATCTGCGGCGTTATCTTTGACTGGGACGCGCATAACAGCCCGGCGCTCTGTGCGGATATCAACCAGCTTAATGAATACCTGCCGCTCTACGCCTTTATCAACACCCATTCGCAGATGGATGTCAGCATCAATGAGATGCGCATGGCGCTTCATTTCTTTGAATACGCGCTGAGCGCCGCGGACGATATCGCGCTGCATATTCGCCAGTACACCGACGACTACATCGACCATATTACGCCGCCGCTGACCAAAGCGCTGTTTACCTATGTGAAAGAGGGTAAGTACACCTTCTGTACGCCCGGCCATATGGGCGGCACCGCCTTTCAAAAAAGCCCGGTCGGCAGTCTCTTCTACGACTTCTTCGGCGCGAACACGCTAAAGGCGGATATTTCTATCTCGGTAACGGAGCTGGGCTCGCTGCTCGATCATACCGGTCCGCATCTGGAGGCGGAGGAGTATGTCGCCAGAACCTTCGGTGCCGAACAGAGCTATATGGTGACTAACGGCACCTCAACCTCGAATAAAATCGTCGGCATGTATGCGGCGCCGACGGGCAGTACGGTATTAATCGACCGCAACTGCCATAAGTCGCTGACCCATTTGCTGATGATGAGCGATCTGGTGCCCATCTGGCTGAAGCCGACGCGTAACGCGCTGGGCATTCTCGGCGGTATCCCCAAACGAGAGTTTACCCGTGCCAGCATTGAGCAGAAGGTCGCGAATACCGCGCGCGCCAGCTGGCCGGTGCACGCCGTGATCACCAACTCCACCTACGATGGCCTGCTTTATAACACCCAGTACATCAAGCAGACGCTGGAGGTGCCGTCGATCCATTTTGATTCCGCCTGGGTGCCCTATACCAATTTTCACCCCATCTATGAGGGGAAAAGCGGTATGAGCGGCGAGCGCACGCCCGGTAAGGTGATTTATGAAACCCAGTCGACGCACAAGCTGCTGGCGGCCTTCTCGCAGGCGTCGCTGATCCATATTAAAGGTGACTACGACGAGCATACCTTTAATGAAGCCTACATGATGCACACCACCACTTCGCCCAACTATGCGATTGTATCGTCTATTGAAACAGCGGCGGCGATGCTGCGTGGCAATCCAGGCAAGCGGCTGATCAACCGCTCGGTCGAGCGCGCGCTGCATTTTCGCCGGGAGATCCAGCGCCTACGGGAGGAGTCCGACAGCTGGTTCTTCGATATCTGGCAGCCGGCGCATGTGGACGAAGCGGAGTGCTGGCCGATCCAGCCGGGCGA
>NZ_DJDN01000030.1:0-5098 GCF_002431095.1 Pantoea sp. UBA5923
ACGCTGCGCATCGGCGCGCTGGCGCGCATGAGCGACGTAGAAAACCATCCTGAATGTCAGCTATCCGCGCCTGCGATTTATGACAGTCTCTGGCAGGCGGCCTCGCCGCAGCTGCGCAATATGGCCTCGATAGGCGGCAATCTGCTGCAGCGTACCCGCTGCGTCTACTTCCGCGACCCGCACACCTTTTCCGCCTGTAATAAGCGCCAGCCCGGCTCTGGCTGCGCCGCGCGCGACGGTGTTAATGGCAACCATGCCATCCTGGGCACCAGCGAAAGCTGCATCGCGGTTTATCCCGGCGATCTGGCGGTCGCGCTAACCGCCTTTGATGCGGTGGTGATTGTGCGCAACGCCGCACAGCGCGAACGACGCATTCCCATAGATGAGTTCTTCCTGTTGCCGGGCAACACGCCGCACCTGGAGCACGATCTGGCGGCGGATGAGATGATCGTGGCGGTGGAGCTGCCGTTAACCGCCGCGCTGCGCCATTCCCATTATCTGAAGGTGCGCGATCGCAGCTCTTACGAGTTTGCCGCCGCCAGCGCGGCCGTCGGCATTGAGCTGGATGGCGATCGCATCCGCGACCTGCGCATCGCCGTCGGCGGCGTGGCCACCAAACCCTGGCGCGCCCGACACGTCGAAGGCGCGCTGCGTGGCCAGCCGTTCAGCGAGCAGACCCTGCGCCGCGCCGCCGAGCTGGTGGTACAGGACGCCGAAGCGCTGCCGCAAAACCAGCATAAAAAGCTGCTGGCGCCGCGCGCCATCGCCCGCGCGCTGATGAAAGCGGGCGGCATGGCTTAACAGGCCGAACAGAGAGGATAAAAAATGGATACGGCAGAAAAAAACTTTCAGGCGCTGGGCGAAAAGCGCGAGCGCGGCGACGGCGCGGTCAAGGTGACCGGTCAGGCTAAGTATGCAGTGGAATACCAGCCGGAAAATGTCGCCTACGGCGTAGTAATCCAGTCTACCGTGGCCAGCGGACGCATTATCCGCATGGAAACGGAAAAAGCGCGCCAGGCACCAGGCGTGCTGGCGGTCTATACCCACCTTAACAGCCTGAAGATCAACAAGCCCACCGGCATCGCCGACGGCGGCGCGGCGCAGTCCACCTATACCCCCATCCAGGACGATAAAATCATTCATAACGGCCAGAATATCGGCCTGGTGGTGGCAGAAACGTTTGAGCAGGCGACCTGGGCTGCCAGCCTGGTAGAAACGGAGTATGAGACTGAACCGGCCTTGATTTATCCGGACGATCCGCGCGCCGAACGCAAAGAAAACAGCTCGACCAATATCGATCTCGGCGATGCCCATCAGGCGATGGCGCAGGCGGAAGTGAGGATCAACGCGCGATACGCAACGCCGCGCGAATATAATACGCCGATGGAGCCGCACGCCTGCATCGCCTCCTGGCAGGATGACCGGATGACGGTCTGGGAGCCGAGCCAGTGGGTGATGGGCGCCCAGAAGGAAATCGCCGAGTGGCTGGGCATCGCCGTCAGCCAGGTGCGCATTATCTCTCCCTATGTGGGAGGCGGCTTCGGCTCCAAACCGGTGCCCTATACCCACGTCGCGCTCGCCTGCGTCGCCTCGCGCGCGCTGGGGCGGCCGATCAAAGTCTCTTTAACTCGCCCGCAAACCTTTACCGGCCTGGGTGGTCGTCCGGCAACCATTCAGAATCTGGAGATGGGCGCCTCGCGCGACGGCAAAATTCTGGCGATTATCCATGACGGCCTGAGCGATACCTCGATGATCGATACCTTCGCGGAGGGCACCAACAAAGCGACAGGCCGTCTTTACGCGGTGCCGAATGTCTATTCGCGTCACTACGTCGCGGCGATCAACACCGTCACGCCAGGCTGGATGCGCGCGCCGGGAGAGAACCCGAGCACCTATGGCCTGGAAGTCGCCATGGATGAGATGGCTTATGAACTGGGGATCGATCCGCTGGAGTTCCGCCTGCGCAACTGGGCCGATCACGACTATCAGCTCAATGCGCCCTGGAGCACGCGTCGTTTGAAAGAGGCTTACGCCGCCGCCGCCGAGGCGTTTGGCTGGGATAAACGCAGCATGGCGCCGCGCTCAATGCGCGAAGGGCGGGAGCTGATTGGCTGGGGAATGGCGACCGCCACTTATCCGGTTAGCCGCTCGCCCGCCGAAGCGAAACTGATTTTCCACAGCGACGGCAGCCTGGTGGTGCAGAGCGCCGGAGCGGATATCGGCACCGGCACCTATACCATTCTGGCGCAGACCGCCGCCGAGGTGCTGCAAATCCCCTCCAGGCAGATCCGCGTCGAGCTGGGCGATACCGATCTGCCGCGCGCTGGCGTGGCGGGCGGTTCGCAGCTGGCGGGCAATCTCACCGCGGCGGTGCACAAAACCGCGGAAGCGATGCGCGAAAAACTCTTTACGCTGGCGACCGAATCGCCCGGCTCGCCGCTGTTCCAGGTTGAGCGCGAGCAGCTGGTGCTACGCGATGGCGCAGTGCGCGTGAAAAGCCAGCCCGATCGCGCAGTGAGCTATGACAAACTGGTGAAGCTGAATGATTCGCTTACGCTCTCTGTGCTCTCTGGAACCTTCTCGCCGGATGAGAGCGAAGAAGATCGCGATCAGGCGGTGCATTCCATGTCGAAGATGACGCGGCCGGAGGCGTTCTCCGCGCACAGCTGGGGCGCGCAGTTCGTTGAGGTGCGGGTAGACGAAGATTTTGGCACCGTAAGGGTTAAACGGCTGGTCTCCGCGTTTGACAGCGGCCGTCTCTATAATCCTCAGCTGGCGCGCAGCCAGTGGATTGGCGGCATGGTGATGGGGCTGGGTCAGGCGCTGCTGGAAGGGGGTGTGATTGATCCGCGCAACGCGCGCGTGATTAATAACAACCTGGCGGACTACCTGATCGCCGTGAATGCAGACGTGCCGGAGATCGTTGCCATTGACGTCGGCGAGCCGGACTACCACGCAACCCTGATGGGCGGCAAAGCGGTCGGCGAACTGGGCATTGTGGGCATGGCGGCTGCCATCAGCAATGCGGTCTATCATGCTACCGGCAAGCGCGTGCGCGATTTGCCGCTCTCCCTTGATAAGCTGATCGACTGACGCACAACGGCGATGCCTTTTCGGCATCGCCGTGTTACTCAGGCTTAAGGGATCAGCCTGCTGCTGCGCATCGCGTCCAGATGTTCAATCAGCACCTCATCGGAGCGTTTGATCATCGCATCGAAGCCCTCCTGACGCGCTTTGGTCACATCGAATATGGCGTCTTTCTCTACGTGAAAAATAAAATCGCCGAAGCCCCCCAGCGCCAGCCGGTCGATATCGCGCTCCTTTAGCTGCGCTTTATCGGCAATCGAAGCCCAGAGCGGTTTAAGCGCGCTGAGTCGCTCGCTCAGCGAAATCGGCTGCGCCTCGCCGACGGGCACGCCGAACCAGTCGGCCAGTTTCGGCCAGACGTGACTCCAGCGAAAGACATCGCCGTTAGTGATATTAAACGCGCCATATTTCCCGTTTTCGGCGGCCCAGATGGCGCTCTGACCGAGAATGCGGCTGTCGGTGATGTTGACCAGCGTATTGCGCCAGGCATCATCAGGGCCGGGGAAGTGCAGGGCGGTGCCGGTTTCACGGCACAGCGTGCCATAGACGCCAATCAGATTACCCAGGTTCATCGGCGAGCCGAAGGAGTGGCCGATAACAATATCCGGACGCAGCGCCGTCCAGCCTATTCCCGCTTCATCGCCCACTTTCCTGGCGTAGTCTTCGTGGCGGAAATAGAGGTTAGGCGGAAAATGACGGCTGTCCTCTTCCCGCGCCGGCGTGCGGTAAACGCCCAGATGCGCGCCGTAAACCTTTCCGCCCTGAACGAAAATAATGTGCTGCAACGCCGACCCGGCGGAACGAACCGCCTCAATCAGATTTTCAAACATCAGCGCGTTGATATCCGCTTCCACGCCGGGATTAGGGTCCTGGCGCAGGGCGGCATAAAAGATATGGGTAACCGATTCGAACGCCTGGCGGTGTTTGCTGAGATCCTCAGCGGAGCTCAGATCTGCGCTGAGGTGAGGTGAAGCGTGAGGGCTCTGCGGCGATCTTCCCAGCGTGGTGATGCGCCAGCCAGCGTGATGAAAGGCATCGTGAGCGGCAAAGCCGACTACGCCGCTCGCGCCCACTAAAAGTACATGCCTGTTATGCATAGATCTCTCCGTCTGGTTTTAATGAAAGGAAGCTTGTCGCTTTTTGCATGTGTAAGCGTAGAAGCTGACAGCGCCCCGATCGAAAAAGGGGCGACAGAAGAGCACTAAAACGGTTAATCGCTTTCGCAGAGAGAGGCGGCTCTGGCTGGCGTAAAGGCGCGCTTTCGCAGCCGCTCTGAAATTCTCAGGCTGAGAAGCGCAAGCAGGATAAAGCCGACGGAAAGCACCACCAGCCCATAAAAACCGGCCACAGGATAGATCCAGGAGGCGACCGCCGAGCCGAAACCAATACCGCCGAACATAAAGGCGCTGGTGAGCGCCAGCGCGATACCGCGATGGCGGGCCGACGACAGCTCCACGATCCGACGCTGCTGGCTGGGCCAGAGCAGATCGGTGGCGAACGCCCAGAAAACCAGCGCCAGCAGCAGCAGGCCCGGCAGCTTAGGCAGAAGGGCGATAAGCAGGGTGTCGAGGATAAGCAGGGCCATGCCCCTTATCAGCAGCTGTTCGGCGCGCAGCCGGGACGCCACGCGCGTGACGTAAAGGTTTCCCAGCACGCCCGCTACGCCCAGCACCGCCAGCGCGGCGGAAACGGTATGGGGGCCACCGGCATAGGTATCGCGGATCAACGGCGCGATAAACGCATAAAAGCTGTAGACGCCAGAGGTAATAAAAAACACCACCAGAAAGGCAGAAAGCGACTTGCCCTCAGCCAGCACGCCAGCCATCTCTGCAAGACGTATACGCACGCCCGCGCTCTTATTCGGCACGCTCAGCAAAATGTTCAGTCCGCTCAGCAGGCTGGCCAGCCCGACCAGGGCAAAGAGCGCTTTCGCGCCCCACAGACCGGCTACCCAGGCCGCGAGCGGGATACCGGCAAGGCTCGCCATCGAGACGCCCAGCAGCACCATGCC
>NZ_DJDN01000030.1:5104-13277 GCF_002431095.1 Pantoea sp. UBA5923
GCGCTGCTGTTCATGCACCAGTTCCGAACCGAGCGCCACCAGCACCGGGCCGATAAAACCCGCCCCGACCCCCATCAGCACCCGTGACGCCACCAGCGCGGAGTAGCCGGGCGAGAGCGCAAAGGCGAACGCGCCCAGGCCAAACAGCAACATCCCCGACAGCACCAGCTGGCGGCGGCGGAAGTGACCAAAAAACACCTGCGCCAGCGGCGCGGCCAGCGCAAAGGTCAGGCCGAAAATACTCAGCAGACGCGCGCTCTGCGGATCCGTTAAGTGCCAGGCGGCAGAAATCGCGGGCAGGCTGCCAGCGACCGAGAGCGCGCCGGTTGCCTGCACGAAGTAGGCGATGCTCAGCGCGCGCAGGGCGCGGCGCTGGGAAGACGAAACAGCAGCGTTCATGATTCAGCTCCGGCTAAAGCAGGGGCTTATCGCCCCTGATGGTGTTACTGAACGGGAATCGGGTTATCAGCGACGGACTGGTTAAACTGATTCACCAGCGCATGCTCGTTCGCGCCTGGGTTATCCCGCACCGGCAGCACGCGGTCAACGATGGCTTCAATGGTGTCGGTGCCCAGCTTGTTGAACGTTTCCCGGATAAAGTCCTCCAGCGGCATGGCGCGCGGATCGCCGCTCTTGTAAATCAGGTCTGTATCGACCCACGGCGGAGAGATTTCAATCACCTGAACGCCGCTATCGCGCAGCAGAAAGCGCTGCGACAGGGTGTACGAGTGAATGGCCGCTTTGGTGGCGGAGTAGAGCGCGTTGGTCGCCAGCGGCAGGAAGGCGAGCACCGAACTGTTGTTGATCAGCACCGCGTCCGGCTGCTGTTTCAGATGTTCAATAAAGGCGGCGCTGACGCGTACCGGGCCGAGAATATTGGTATTGAGCAGCGTCACCGCCTGTTCGTCATCCAGCTCGCCTGCGGCATTATCAAAGGGCATGATGCCGGCGTTGTTAATCACCACATTCAGCGCCGGGTAGCGCGTCAGGACGCTCTGCGCAGCAGCTTTGATGCTGTCGGCGTTCGTCACGTCCAGCACCACGTAATCCATGCCTGGGCTGGCGGCGGTGACCTCTTTCAGCAGCGCCTCGCGGCGGCCGGAGATAATCACCTGGTTGCCCAGCTGATGAAACTTCTCGGCCATCGCGCGGCCAATGCCAGAGGTGCCGCCGGTGATGAAAACAGTGTTGTTAGTCAGTTTCATGATCATATTCCTTCAGATAAACGTGGTTGAGTCGTGAGTTGTCAGGGTCAGTCAGTGCAAAGAAACGGGCTGATAGCGTTCAGCGGGCGCGTCGCTGCCAAGATGCGGGATCATCACCTGGCGCGCCTGTTCGTAGTCCCTCCACAGCTTTTCGTTTTGCAGAGAGGGGATAGTGATCAGCTCGCCGCGGGCAAATCCCGTGAGCGCGGCATCAACCATCTCCTGCGCGCTCATAACGATTTTCGGGTCAAGCTGGCTAACCGGCAGGCCGCCGTTGTCCCAGAACGGCGTAGCGGTGGCACCCGGCAGGACGGCCTGCACCTGAACGCCTTTATCCGCCAGTTCGTGATGCAGCGACTGGGAAAAAGCCAGCACGTAGGCTTTGCTGCCGCCGTAGACGCCGTTCAGCAGCTCCGGCGCGATACTGACGATGGAGGCGATATTGATGATGGCGCCGCGGCCTCTGGCGACGAATCCCGGCACCACGGCGTAGGTCAGGCGGGTCAGCGCCGTGACGTTAAGGTTGATCATCGCGGTCATCTGTTCGGCATCGCTCTGCAGCAGCGGGGTATGCGTGCCGATGCCGGCGTTATTCACCAGCAGGGTGATACTGGCGTCCTGCCGCAGCTTTTCTTCCAGCGCGGCGAGCTGCGCGGCATCGCCTAAATCAGCCGCCACGACCTCGACGCTGCGGCCGCTGTCGGTGGTGATATGCTCCGCCAGCTGGTTCAGGCGGTTATGGTTGCGCGCCACCATAATCAGGTCGTAACCCATGCGCGCCAGGCGGCCCGCATAAAGCGCGCCCATGCCGGTTGAGGCACCTGTTACGACGGCTGTGCCGCGGTGGATCTCTTTTTGCTGCGTCATACTGTTCACCTTGTCAGTTATCGGGCTGGTGAATTCAGAATACGCATTCAGGCGATGTCGCGACTGACGCAGAGGGTAGTGATTTCGGACATCATGATGACCGGAAAACCGGCCATCATGCGGAAGAAAGAGAAGCGGAAAACGGAGGGGGAGAAGCGATCAGGCTTTGCCGGTACGCAGCGCCTGCGGAGGAATACCATAGCCGCGGATAAACACTTCCCGCATATGACGGCGGTCGCGGAAGCCCGATTCACGCGCGATAACCTCCATCGACAGCCGACTCTGTTCAATCAACAGCCTGGCGTTTTCGAGCCGCAGGCCTTCAATCGCTTTGGCAGGCGACTTACCGGTTTCGGAGCGAAAAAGGCGGCTGAGCTGGCGGGCGCTGACGTGCACCGCATCGGCCAGCTCTTCAATACTGAGGGATTTGCTGAGGTTTTTACGGGCATATTCCAGCGCAGACTGCAGGCGATCGCTGCGCGGCGACAGCATCAGCATTTCCGAGTGCTGCGTCTGGCCGCCTGAGCGGCGGTGGTGCATCACCAGCAGGTGCGCCACGCTGCGCGCTACCTCTGCGCCCAGATCTTTCTCCACCATGCCGAGAGCCATATCCAGCCCGGCCGTAAGCCCGGCGGAGGTCCAGATATGATCGTCGATAATGAATATGCGATCCTCCTCCACCCGCGTGGTGGGATGCAGCGCCTTCAGGCTCTGCGCATGCACCCAGTGGGTCGTGGCGCGGCGTTCCGACAGCAGCCCGGCCTGGCCCAGCACGAACGCGCCGGTGCAGATGCCCGCCACGCGTCGCGCTTTCAGAGCGTGCGTCTGTAAAAAGTTGACCACGCCTGCCGTTGCGGGCAGCTCCAGCGGCGTCAGCACCCCGGCAACCAGCCAGGTGTCGATCTGCGCATCGGCATCCAGCCGCTGGCTATCGACCCCAAAGCCGTATGAGGATTTAACCGGGCCGCCCCGTTCTGAATAGACCGTACAGGCATAAAACGGCTCGCCAGCCACCTGGTTGGCGAACTCAAAAATACTCAGCGTGGAGAGTCCTAAAACCTGAAAGCAATCGGAAATCAGTAAGCCTACCCGATGCATCCTTTTATCCTCTATATGCGTTGATTCGCCGACAGCAGGGCCGCTTCGCCATGTCCGAAAGCGGGGTGAGTATGTATCAGCGCCGTAATCGACTTGAGCTGTTCGCGCAGCAGCCGGTGCAGTTCGCGGATCGCCGGGGAAAACTGCTTGCGATGCGGGCAGATAAGGTTGAGCGGCACCGCCTCGCCGGGCCGTTCCGGCAGCACTATCTCAAGCCTGCCTGCCAGCACGTCCGCGCTGACGTCGATCCAGGATTTATAGGTAATCCCCATGCCCGCGACCGCCCAGCGGCGCGCCACGTCGGCGTCATCGCACAGCATGCGGCTGCTTACCGTCAACTGCCGCCTGACGCCATTTTCCGGAAAGGACCATTTGTCATATACGTGTCCATTCAGGGTATAGAGCAGGCAGTGATGGCGCAGCAAATCTTCAAGCTGCTGCGGCCGGCCATGTTTTTGCAGATAGGCGGGCGACGCGGCCAGCACGCGGCGGTTATCTTCCGCCAGCGGCAGGGCGACATAGCTGCTGTTTTCCAGCACGCCATAGCGAATGGCCACGTCCACCGGATCGCGAAAGACGTCGCTGACGTGATCGGAGAGGGAAATGCGCAGCGAAATTTTGGGATGCTTTTCGCAAAAGGCGGTAATGACCGGCAGAACGATGTTACGCCCGATATCAGAGGGAACGGCTATTTTCAGCTCGCCCTGCATTTCATCTTCGCTGCCCTGCAGCTGTTCGGTGCCAGCCTGCAAGATCGCCAGCATCTCCTGAGCGTAGGGGAGCCAGGCTTCGCCGTCGGCGGTGAGGCGCAGGCTGCGGGTGGATCGCGCAAACAGGCGTTTGTTCAGGTCGCGCTCCAGCCGGTTGACCGCGGCGCTGACCTGGCCGGGAAGGATATCGGCCTCGCGCGCCGCGCTGGAAAAACTGCCCAGTGCGGCAGAACGGACGAACAACGTGACATCTTCAAGACGTATCATGCAGGCTTCCCTGGAGAAGATTTACCTGAATCGCCGCTCAGGCTTCGCGGTCAATGGATTGATGCGCCTTGAGGCAGCCTGCAATAAGCCTGGCGCGTCGGCGGGCGGGGCGACCTCGCGCTGCTCGATCAGGAAACGGCCAGGAAATGCGGGATGCGCAAAAGACGCGACAGGCAGCGTTCTGCCTGTCATCTGGCTGTTTTTGTAACAGAAAGCGCGCAGGTGCGCTACTGACATCATGCGGCTGCGCGCCGAGTCTCAGTCGTCTTGTGCTGCGGAGTGCGTCATAAAGGTCGCGGCGCTGTCGGAAGTCGAATCGATAAACACCACGTCGTCGGGCGAGCGGCGCGGCGTGTCCAGCGTAAGAAAGATCACGGGCTCCTCCAGCAGTACGGGCAGGGCGTGCACGACGTTGCGCTCAAAAAAGAGCATATCGCCGGGGCCGAACTCAGCTTCGGTCGCCGCATCTTCCATCCAGAACGTGCCTCTGCCTGAAAGCACATACAGATATTCATCACACTCGCGATGATAGTGGGGAGGAACGCCCCGGTAGGCGCGAAATACGCGGCTGCTGGCCTCAGGGCGATCGGTCAGATAGATATCTGCCAGCAGGGTAGTGGCCGTCGCGGGCAGCTTTGCGGCGATTTCGGCGGGTCTGAAGCGTGCGGATTTTTGTGAAGATAACTCGGCCATGGCGGCTCTCCTTAAAAAGAGTGGGTCAGCTCAGGCGGCCTGCGGATCGCGTCGGCCGCCTGGCGCGATCAGTTCACTTTGGGAAAATCAACTACCGTATCGTTTACCCGGTTAACCATATTGGTAAACAGAATGGCGCTGACGGCACCGAGAGTTTCCACCACCTGCCGATCGGTGAAGCCCGCCTGGCGAAAAGCCTCAACGCGCTCGGCCGGAACGGTGCCGCGCGTAGAGACGACATACTGAACAAACTGCACCAGCGCATTGATACGCGCGTCTTCGCTAAAGCGAGCCTCACGCAGTTCCTTTGCCTGCTCATCGCTGTAGCCCGCTTTTTTCGCCATCAGCGTGTGCGCGGCCAGACAGTAATCGCAGCCTGACTCTTCGCTGATCGCCAGGTTAATCGCCTCCAGCTCCCGCGCGCTCAGGCTGCCCTTGTGCAGGGTGGCGTTGAGCTGCAGCATCTGGCCGAGAACCTCCGGCGAATTACCGCCGATGGTCAGATAAGCGTTCGGCACTTTGCCCATGCTGCCTTTGATGGCGCTAAACAACTGGGCGGCTTTACCCGCGGCTTCGTTTTCAGTAATGCTCGCTAAACGGCTCATAAGAAACTCCTGTATTTATTGAGTAAAAGCACAGGCGTCAAAGAGGAGATGACCGCTCCGGCGCGCTGAATTCAGGAGCACAGTACTGCGGCGGCAAAAAGAGAAAAAGCGACCCTGGAGAACAGCACTTTCTCTCGTCGAGGTAAAATCAGCGGCGATTCAGAGGGGAGGCGCGTGGGTAAGCCTTTATCGTCACTGGCCGTTTTTTTGCTGAATACTCTGGCAGATGGTGGTTTTAAGCCATTGCGTAGAGGATTTTTTCCCGCTTCGCTTGTGAGAGTAAATTTTTACGGTGAAGCGGGGCACAGCGAAAGGCAGGCGGAAGATCTTCACGCTGGCGAGCTGTTGCAGGCAGTTCGCAACGGTAGAGGGGATCGCCATAAGCAGTTCGCTCTCCGCCACGATAAACGGCGAGCTCAGCATCGAAGGCGTTTTCAACGTGATACGGCGCGCCAGCCCGAGACGCGCCAGGTGAGTATCCAGCAGTCCCTTCTTTTCATTCCAGGGGGTCACCACCAGATGCCCGGCGGCAAGATACTCCTCCAGCGTCAGGCTCGATCGCGCGCTATGGCTGAGCACGACAAATTCGTCGCTAAAAAGCTCGATCTCCTCCAGATCCGGATGGATGACCTCATCCGGCTCGCTAAAGCTCAGCGCCAAATCCACTTCTCCCGCCAGTAATTCATTTAGCGCCGGGTTATGAGGCAAATAGCAAAGCTCAAAATCAATGCCCGGCGCCGTTCTCTGCACGCTGTTCATCAGCCCGGGAAAGACGCTGAAAGCGGTGTAGTCAGTTACGGCAATACGAAACGCCTCTTTGCTCTTCAGGGGATCGAACGGCTGCGCCGGATTGAGATGCTGGTTCAGGGCGGATAAACACTCGGCGATATAAGGCGCCAGCTGGCAGGCATAAACGCTGGGACACATCTTGTGCCCTTCGCGATAGAAGAGCGGATCGTTAAGAAATTCACGCAGCCGGGTTAAGGCATGGCTCAGCGCCGAGGTGCTCATAGAGAGCTCAGCCGCCGCCAGTCGAACGGAGCGATGCCGGAAGACCGCATCGAAAATGGGGAGCAGGTTAAGATCGAGCCGCCGCAGCACATGATGCATGAAATTCACCTGTAATTGATTTTATTGCACTTAATTCATTGAAAGATACCGATTATCCTTACCGCCATCAAACTGTTTGGTTAAGGGAAAATTTATGAGTGTTACGATCCGCCCGGCCCGCCTGGAAGATGCTGACGCCATTTATAATATGATCAACGGTTTAGCCGTTTACCGGGACGCACCGCTGGAGTCGGTTCCCGATATCGAAGAGGTCAGAAAGGCGCTGTTTTCACCGGAAACCACGGTTGAAGCCTGTATTTGTGAGATTGATGGCGTAATAGCAGGCTATTCAGTGATTTCGGTGAGCCATGCGGCATGGTCAGGCCGTCGCAGCCTGAATATGGAAGATTTATATTTTACCCCTGACTATCGCGGGCGGGGCGCGGGCAAGGCGATGCTGCAATATATCGCCCAGCTGGCGGTCAGTCGGCAATGCAGCCGTATTGAATGGAACGTGCTGGAGTGGGATACATGCGCCAAAGAGTTTTATCACAGCATTGATGCGCTGCCTCTGAACGAATGGGTTCGCTACCGGCTGGACGGTCCCGCTCTGCAGAAATTCGCCGCGCGCGAAACCCTCTGAACAGGGCGTTTCGCGTCCGGTCGTATGCTTGCGGCCGTGAAGCGCGCCTTGTTTTTTCCCTTATAAAAAAATCGCCACGGCGAGGCTTGAAAACTTTCCGGATGCCTCTATAACTGTCACTGGACAGGGGAGACGCCTGTTCCCGATGAGCTTTTGAATGAACGACTAATTCAGGAGGTTATCACTATGTCTTTACGTAATTTCCCGGTGTTTCCTTTAATCAGCGACTCGCTTTTTTCCGATCGCTTCAGCCGCATTGACCGCCTTTTTAGCCAGCTGACCGGCGATACGCCTGTTGCCGTCGCGCCCCCTTATAACCTTCAACAACTCGACGACGAGCGCTATACGCTCACCCTCAGCGTGCCCGGCTGGAAAGAGAGCGAGCTGGAAATCGAAGTGGCGGGCGGTCGCCTGACGGTAACCGGCCGAAAAGAGGAGCGTAGCGAAAACGATGCGTCATCTGACAGCGATCGCAGCGGTGGAAGCTGGCTGCACCGCGGCATCAGCCGCACCGATTTCCGTCTGAGCTACAGCGTGCCGGAACATATGAAGGTGACGGAGGCGAGACTGCAGGATGGGCTGCTCAGCGTCGGTCTGCATCTGGAGATCCCGGAAAGCGAAAAACCGCGCCGCATACCCATTGCGCACCATGCGTCGGATGTGATTGAACATCAGGCTTAAGTTATCAGCCTGATCCTGGGGTGGAGGGTGCCGCTCCCGGCATCCTCCCGCTATACATGCATCTGGAAATCAGGAGGACTGTCATGAACAGCATTATCGTACCGGCAGACCGGCGGCTTTACCCGTCAGTAGCGGATGAGAGCGTGATGGCGGTCAGGATGAAACTGGGTAATTCACGGCTCCAGGTCAATTACCGCCGTGTGCCGGGCGGCATTATGCCGGTTATCGCCGTCGATTTTTTCAACGAGAAGGGGAAGCTCTATAGCCTGCAATATCATCTGCCGCCGGATACCCCTGAACGGACCGATCGCCGGATCTCGCTTCTGATGCGGCTGATAGAGAACGAAGCTGGCC
>NZ_DJDN01000014.1:0-2452 GCF_002431095.1 Pantoea sp. UBA5923
AGCCCGCATTGTTGCCGACGGCGTTCCGGATGCCTACCGGATGCCGCCATACCGTAAACAGCTTTCCGACCAGGAGACGGCGGACGTGCTTAACTATATTCGATCCTCCTGGGGCAACGGCGGCGCGCAGACAACGGCAAAAGCGGTGGGAGAGATGCGTCAGCATACCGATCCTGCCAGCAGCAACGTTATTATTCTGCAAATGCGGTGAGGCTGGCTGATGCGCGCTGTTCAGACACCTGCGGCAGCGCGCATCAGTTATTTCCGTCCTGACTGTGACATTCGCGCCAGACGGACTAATTTTTATTGTCGGCCGCGCGCCGGTAAAGCGACACTATCTTCACCAACGTGCCAGACGTTAACAGGGCATCGTTGACTCTTTAACCGCCAGGACACACCCTGGCTTAATCGCAGCCGGAGAGATCGGGTCATGCACAACCTTGATATGCAGGTATTGAACGCAGGATTGCAGTGGGTTGAGACGCATGAGGTATGGCTCTGTACGGTACTCTCTACCTACGGTTCTTCGCCGCGTCCGCCCGGTGCGATGATGATCATCCGCAAAGAGGGGCATCACTGCGGTTCGCTTTCAGGCGGCTGCGTTGAAGAAAGTTTTATTGAGCGCATCAATCAGAACGCGTTCCCGGCGTCCAGCCAGGTGGTGCGTTACGGCGAAGGGGGCTTTGAACCGGACAGGGCGCTTCCCTGTGGCGGCGTGCTGGATATTCTTGTTGAAAAGCTGCCGCCCGGCGCAGCCAGCCGCGTCTATCTGCAAAAAATGTATGATGCGCTGGTCGCCGCTACGGCGGTTAAAAAGAAAATTATTTTGCCGCATCCCTGTCATGCGCTGGAGCCAGCCGCCTATACCAACAGCACGCTCACTTACCGCGATGGCGCGGCGATAACGCTGACGCTCTCTACCGCGCCCAGACTGGTAATTGGCGGACTTTCCAGCGTAGCGGTGTTTTGCGCGAATTTTGCCGTCGCGCTCGGCTTCGAAACTATTGTTTGCGAACACCGGGAAGAGGCGCTGCAGAATATGGCTGCTTCGCTGGATGCGAACGTCACGCTGATTAAGCAGTTTCCCGCTGTTTATCTGGAGCGGGAAGGTTGCCATGCCGGTACGGCGATCCTGTCGCTCACTCACGATCCGCGCATTGACGATCTCACCATGATGGAAGCGGTGAATTTGCCTGCGTTCTATATCGGCGCGATGGGATCGAAAAAGAACAGCCTCAGAAGAAAAGAGCGGCTGGGCCAGTATGGGGATGTCGCGCCTGAGCAGATAAGCCGCATTCACGCCCCGGTAGGGCTGGATATCGGCAGTAAAACGCCGTCGGAGATCGCGCTGTCCGTTCTGGCGGATATTGTGCGCTATAAAAACGGCTGCGTGGAGGCGACTGCGCCTTTAGCTGAGCAGACGTGGGAGCAGGGAAGTTTGATATGAGGATCGCCATTCTGGTTCTGGCTGCCGGATTCAGCCGCCGCTTCAGAGAGAGCGGCGGCGAACATAAGCTGCTGGCTTCGCTCAACGGCAAGCCGGTCTTGCAGCACACGCTGGAACATGCCGCTGCTACGGGGCTGGATCTCTTTGTGGTAACGCGGCCTGAAGAGACGGAAATAGCAGCGCTTATCAGTGCGGGACGCACCGTTATCTGCAACAGTCAGGGCACTGGCGACTCTATCGCAGCGGGCGTTAAAGCCAGCGCGGATTATGATGGCTGGCTGATTACGCTGGGCGATATGCCGTTTTTAACGGTTGAGAGTTTACTGGCCGTTGCTGATGCGCTGCGTCATGCGCCGCTGGTTCGCGCTGAAGTGAATGGCAAGCCCGGCCATCCGGTGGGATTTCAGCGCACGTTTTATCCTGCGCTTATTGCACTGTCAGGCGATACGGGCGCACGCGCTTTGCTACAGCGCGCGCCGTGTCAGGCAGTAAAACTCGCGGACCAGGGGTGCGTGCTGGATATTGATACCCGGTCAGATCTTCAGCGTTTTCTTCAAAAATCGGTGTAAAATTCCACTTTGATTTAGTCGCTAATGTTTGAAACCAATTGATTTAGTTCGGGAACCTGTACTATGGCCTTAAAACTAACAGGATATGAGCAGCAAGACATCTTCTAGGTAATTCATTTACTTAGAGGATTAATTATGGCTGTAAAAAGCAGGGCGCGCGACCGGCTTCCCGATGGTCGCATGAAATCTTATCGTCGTGTTGGTTCACGTTTTACCAGTTGTTCCAGATGGTTTGATAAATCTCCATCCTGGTATCGCAATATGATGATGACCCGGCCAGAGCGTCGTGAAGTAAAAAAGCTTCTTAATCAGGTCTTGCGTGGCCGTGATGCTGACGGTATCGCATTTCCTGTCAGCAACAAGCCGTTTGCTTGGTGGTGGTAAACATTTTTAGCCGCTAAAAAACACCGGGCAGTGACAAAACGTATTTTTGTTG
>NZ_DJDN01000014.1:2570-2798 GCF_002431095.1 Pantoea sp. UBA5923
TGACAAAACGTATTTTTGTTGCTGTCCGGGATTGAGCAGGCCAGGCAACAGACTCAGCGAATCATTTACCATCATGAGTAAAAATCGTGGCAGGCTATCCAGCGATGAGATGACCAGTGTGGTGGTATCAGCGCTTGAGAAGGAACTTAATAACCAGGGAAATGACGACCGCTAAAACTGGGTTCTTCCTGATTCTATATCGGTGCACATAATGTATATTATGTTAAA
>NZ_DJDN01000031.1:0-9952 GCF_002431095.1 Pantoea sp. UBA5923
GGAGTCGTTCAGAGAGCGCAAGGGGCTTGTTTAAAGTTTTGTGTCGTTCGTCTGAATAATGCGCAAAACGCACGTTTTTAACGCTTCTTAATCTCCTGCGGCAGATCGGCGAGGCTGTTAATCACCCAGTCTGCTGCTGCTTCCCCTTCCGGCGTGACCGGTTTGCCGCTACGTACCAGCACACTCGTGCCTACGCCTGCCGCTTTGCCTGCCAGTACATCTTCCGTTTTATCGCCCACCATATAAGAAGCGGCCATGTCGATATTGAGATGCTTCTGAGCAGAGAGCAGCATACCGGGATGAGGTTTACGGCAGTCGCACTGCTGACGATAGGCCTCAACCGGCGCGTCCGGCAGATGCGGACAGAAATAGATGCCGTCGAGATCCACGTCGCGGTCCGCCAGCGACCAGTCCATCCATTCCGTCAGCTGCATAAACTGATCTTCGGTGAACATGCCGCGGGCAATGCCGGACTGATTGGTAATCAGCACCAGCGCGAACCCCATCTTCTTCAGCTCCTGCAGCGCCTCGATAGTGCCGTCAATAAACTGGAAGTTGTCGATTTCATGGACATAGCCATGATCGATGTTCAGGGTGCCATCACGATCAAGAAATACAGCCGGGACTTTATTCGCCACTGGGAAAACTCCTGCTACTAAAGATGCTACTAAAATTGCCGCCTAGTATTGCATGATTGCAATAAAAGAGAGAATGGCAGATAAGAGGACTTTCATTGATTTAGACGTCTGGATGCCTTACCATCCACTCAGCTTTCGCACCGGGGTTCGGCGCGAAAGGTTCCACACCACGGACAACGCAAGACGATAATAAATAACCTAATGATTAAACTTGAAAATATTACCAAAGTGTTCCAGCAAGGCTCACGGACTATTCAGGCGCTCTCTGACGTTAGCCTGCACGTGCCTGCGGGACAAATTTATGGCGTTATCGGCTCGTCCGGCGCTGGTAAAAGTACGCTTATCCGCTGCGTTAACTTACTTGAACGTCCAACATCAGGCCGCGTGCTGGTTGACGGCCAGGATTTAACCGCCCTGAGCGAGCGTCAGCTGACCCAGGCGCGTCGTCAGATTGGCATGATCTTCCAGCACTTTAACTTGATGAACTCGCGTACCGTATTCGGCAACGTGGCGCTGCCGCTTGAGCTGGGCAGCCTGTCGCGTGAAGAGATTAAGAAACGCGTAACGGAATTACTGGAGCTGGTCGGCCTGGCCGATAAGCGTGACGCCTGGCCCGCCAACCTCTCCGGCGGACAGAAACAGCGCGTCGCTATCGCGCGTGCGCTGGCCAGCAATCCCAAAGTGCTGCTGTGCGACGAAGCCACCAGCGCGCTCGATCCGGCAACTACCCGCTCCATTCTTGAGCTGCTGAAAGATATCAACCGCCGCCTCGGCCTGACCATTCTGCTGATTACGCATGAGATGGACGTGGTGAAGCGCATCTGCGATCAGGTTGCGGTTATCAGCCAGGGCGAACTGATTGAAAAAGACAGCGTCAGCGAAGTCTTCTCCCATCCGAAAACGCCGCTGGCGCAGCAGTTTATCCAGTCGACGCTGCACCTCGATATTCCTGAAGATTATCAGCAGCGCCTGTTGCCGCAGCCCGCAGCCGATCGCGTGCCGCTGCTGCGTCTTGAGTTCACCGGCAAATCCGTTGACGCGCCGCTGCTCTCTGAAGCCGCGCGCCGCTTCAATGTGAATAACAATATTATCAGTGCGCAGATGGATTACGCCGGTGGCGTGAAGTTCGGCATTATGCTGGCCGAAATGGACGGCGCTGAAAGCGATGCCAAAGCCGCCATCGCGTGGCTGCAGGAAAATCATGTAAAAGTAGAGGTGTTAGGTTATGTCTGAGGCGATGATGGCTTTACTGGCGCGCGGCGTCTGGGAAACGCTGATGATGACCTTTGTCTCTGGCTTCTTTGGTTTCGTGCTGGGCCTGCCAGTGGGCGTTTTACTCTACGTCACCCGTCCGGGACAGATTCGGGAAAACCGCACCCTCTATCGCATCCTTTCTGCGCTGGTAAATATTTTCCGCTCTATTCCTTTTATCATTCTGCTGGTCTGGATGATCCCCTTTACCCGCGCCATCGTCGGCACCTCTATCGGGCTGCAGGCGGCTATCGTGCCGCTGACCGTCGGCGCCGCGCCTTTTATTGCGCGTATGGTGGAAAATGCGCTGCTTGAGCTGCCGACCGGGCTGATCGAAGCGTCACGCGCTATGGGCGCGACGCCGCTGCAGATCGTGCGTAAGGTGCTGCTGCCGGAAGCGTTGCCGGGTCTGGTGAACGCCGCGACCATTACGCTGATTACGCTGGTCGGCTACTCTGCCATGGGCGGCGCCGTCGGCGCTGGCGGCCTGGGGCAGATCGGCTATCAGTACGGTTATATTGGCTATAACGCGACGGTCATGAATACGGTGCTCGTGTTACTGGTCGTTCTGGTGTATTTAATTCAGTTTTGTGGCGACCGCATCGTGCGTGCCGTGTCCCATAAATAAGTCAGCAATATCATTACGTCTCCATTAAGGAAGAGATATGACTTTTACATTTAAAAAGATTGCCGCTGTGGGTGCACTGATTGGCGCGATTGCGCTGGCAGGATGCGATCAGAAAGCCAAAGATCCGAACCACATTAAAGTGGGCGTGATTGTCGGCGCAGAGCAGCAGGTTGCCGAAGCGGCGCAGAAAGTCGCGAAGGACAAATATGGCCTCGATGTGGAGCTGGTAACCTTTAACGATTACGTACTGCCGAACGAAGCGCTGAGCAAAGGCGATATCGACGTGAACGCGTTCCAGCATAAACCTTATCTGGATCAGCAGATCAAAGATCGCGGTTACAAGCTGGTGCCGGTCGGCAATTCTTTTGTTTATCCGATCGCGGGCTATTCCAAAAAAATCAAATCGCTGGATGAGCTGCAGAACGGCGCGCAGGTCGCTATTCCTAACGATCCGACTAACCTTGGACGTTCCCTGCTGCTGCTGCAGAAAGTCGGCCTGATTAAGCTGAAAGATGGCGTAGGTCTGCTGCCGACCTCGCTGGACATCGTTGAGAACCCAAAAAACCTGAAGATTGTTGAGCTGGAAGCGCCGCAGCTGCCGCGTTCGCTGGATGACCAGCAGATTGCGCTGGCGGTCATCAACACCACCTACGCCAGCCAGATTGGTCTGACGCCGGCAAAAGATGGCATCTTCGTGGAAGATAAAGATTCGCCTTACGTTAACCTGATCGTGAGCCGTGAAGATAACAAAGACGCTGAAAACGTGAAGAAATTCGTTCAGGCTTATCAGTCTGACGAAGTGGCGGAAGCCGCGAACAAGATCTTTAACGGCGGCGCAGTAAAAGGCTGGTAATTCCTTTACTGACTCTTCTGATCAGGGCGGCGCTTAGCCGCCCTTTCTTTTGCGCCGCACCTGGCGCGACTTGTTATTTCGCCTGGTCCTTGTTTCAATAACGCCACTTTTTACAACCTTGAGGATGTTGCCATGCGTTTATTACCGCTCTGCTTGTTAGCATTGATGCTGACCGGGTGCGTTCACGAATACCACCCGATAAGCAGCGCACCCGCTCATTCGCAGCCATCCCGCGAGCCGGCGCGTAAGCCTGCTCCGCGCCCCGCGCCGGTAAAAGTCTATACCGACGCCGCCGATCTGGTCAGCATGCCGTTCCGCGATCTGGGCGAAGTGGCTGGCGACGACTGTCAGAGCAGCCGACAGGATTCGCCGCCGAATATCGCCACCGCGCGCAAGCGCCTGCAGGTTAAAGCCTCTTACCTGAAAGCTAACGCCGTTCTGCTGCACAAGTGTGAAATCGTCAGCAGCACGCCGGGATGCTATCGTCAGGCGATCTGCCAGGGCTCCGCGCTGAAAGTGAATCAATGAGTTCTTTCGCCTTTGAGCAGATCGGCGTTATTCGTTCGCCGTGGAAAGAGAAATTCGCCGTTCCGCGTCAGCCTGGCCTGGTGCAGGACGGTCATGGCGAACTGCATCTGATTGCCCCCTATAATCAGCCGGAAGCGGTGCGCGGGCTGGAGAGTTTCACGCATCTCTGGGTGCTGTTCGTGTTTCATCAGACCATGGCGGGCGGATGGCGTCCCACGGTGCGGCCGCCGCGCCTGGGCGGCAATGCCCGCATGGGCGTATTTGCGACGCGCTCTACCTTTCGTCCGAACCCCATCGGCATGTCGCTGGTCGAGCTGAAGGGCATTCGCTGCGAGAAGAATCAGGTGATTCTGCAGCTCGGCAGCCTGGATTTGGTGGACGGCACGCCGGTAGTGGATATCAAACCCTACCTCCCCTTCGCCGAAGCGCTGCCGCAGGCGCGGGCCGGTTTCGCTCAGGAGGCACCCGCGGCCGATATGCCGGTGCGCTTCTCGCCGCTGGCCGAACAGCAGCTGGCGCAGCAGCAGAAACGCTATCCTCATCTGGCGCGTTTTATCCGTGACGTGCTGGCGCAGGATCCGCGTCCCGCCTACCGTAAAGGCGAAGCGCAGACGCGCGAATACGCCGTCTGGCTGCTCGATTTTAACGTACGCTGGCGCGTCGATGAAACGGGCACCGAGGTAACCGGCATCGACCCGCGCGAAAACGCGCTTTTGAGCCCGTGAGCTCGCTGGTACACTAGCCGCCAACAAAACTTTTGTCAGTGACTTTCCGTTCAACTGGAACCTTAATCAATGCGTACTACTCAATATCTGCTCTCCACTCTGAAGGAGACGCCCTCCGATGCGGAAGTGATCAGCCACCAGCTGATGCTGCGCGCCGGGATGATCCGCAAACTGGCTTCAGGTCTCTACACCTGGCTGCCGACCGGTTTACGCGTGCTGAAAAAAGTCGAAAATATCGTGCGCGAAGAGATGAACAACGCGGGCGCGATTGAGATCTCTATGCCGGTGGTTCAGCCCGCCGACCTGTGGCAGGAGAGCGGTCGCTGGGAACAGTACGGCCCGGAACTGCTGCGCATTGCCGACCGCCACGAGCGTCCTTTCGTGCTCGGTCCGACGCATGAAGAAGTGATTACCGATCTGATCCGTAACGAGCTCAGCTCCTATAAGCAGCTTCCGCTCAACCTTTATCAGATCCAGACCAAATTCCGCGATGAAGTGCGTCCGCGCTTCGGCGTAATGCGTTCTCGCGAGTTCATCATGAAGGATGCCTACTCCTTCCATATCTCGCAGGAATCGCTGCAGGAAACTTACGACGCGATGTACCGCGCCTACAGCAACAGCTTTAGCCGTATGGGCCTCGACTTCCGCGCGGTGCAGGCGGATACCGGCTCTATCGGCGGCAGCGCGTCGCACGAATTCCAGGTGCTGGCGCAGAGCGGCGAAGATGATGTGATCTTCTCAACCGAATCGGACTACGCCGCCAATATCGAGATGGCCGAAGCGGTCGCGCCGGCTGGTGATCGCCCGCAGCCGACTCAGGCGCTGGCGCAGATCGACACGCCGAACGCCAAAACCATCGCTGAGCTGGTAGAGCAGTTCCAGATGCCGATCGAGAAAACCGTTAAGACGCTGATGGTTAAAGCCAGCGAAGAGAGCGGCCATACGCTGGTCGCGCTGCTGGTACGCGGCGATCACGAGCTGAACGAGATCAAAGCGGAGAAGCTCGATATCGTCGCCTCACCGCTGGTATTCGCCACTGAAGAAGAGATCCGCGCCGCGGTTGGCGCAGGCCCGGGTTCACTCGGTCCGGTGGGTCTGGCGATGCCGATTATCGCCGACCGCAGCGTTGATAAGATGAGCGACTTCAGCGCTGGCGCAAACGTCGATGGCAAGCACTACGTCGGCATTAACTGGGAACGCGATCTGCCGCAGGCGATCGTGGCCGATATCCGCAACGTTGTAGAAGGCGATCCGAGCCCGGACGGCAAAGGCACGCTGCAGATCAAACGCGGTATCGAAGTAGGTCATATTTTCCAGCTCGGCACCAAATATTCCGAAGCGATGAAAGCGGCGGTTCAGGGCGAAGATGGCCGCAACCAGGTGCTGACCATGGGCTGCTACGGCATCGGCATCACGCGCGTCGTTGCGGCGGCGATTGAGCAAAACCACGACGATCGCGGCATTATCTGGCCTGCGGCACTGGCACCGTTCGAAGTCGCGATCCTGCCGATGAATATGCACAAATCTTTCCGCGTGAAAGAGCTGGCGGAAGAACTCTACAACACCCTGCGCGCGAAAGGCGTCGAGGTGATCCTTGACGACCGTAAAGAGCGTCCGGGCGTGATGTTCGCCGATATGGAGCTGATTGGCGTGCCGCACACTATCGTTATCGGCGACCGTAACCTCGATAACGAAGAGATCGAGTACAAAGCGCGTCGCGCCGGTGAGAAAGAGATGATCAAGCAGAGCGAAATCGTCGACTTCCTGCTGAAAGCGCTTAACAAGTAATGCCCTTCTCGCCCCCGCTTTCGGGGGCGTTTTTTTACAGCACTTTTCCCCGCAGCGATTTTGTCGAGCTACGCCGCGCTTTCCCTTCCAGCCGTCTCTCTTTCGAGGCGCGCGTCGGTCGTGTGGCGCGACGGGCCTTCTCTACGCGAGTCAGTTCCTGAATCAAACTGACCAGCCGCTGAACCGCCGCTTCACGGTTCATCTCCTGGCTGCGGTACTCCTGCGCTTTGATAATCACCATGCCTTCCGGCGTAATCAGGTGGTGCTTCGCCGCCAGCATGCGCTGTTTGTGAAACGGCGGCAGCGACGACGCAGCGATATCGAAACGCAAATGTATGGCGGTGCTGGTTTTATTAACATGCTGCCCGCCTGCGCCCTGGGCGCGAATGGCGCTTAGCTCAACTTCGCTGTCGGGCAGCTCGACCGTACGTGAAACTTTAATCATCTGTCACCTGAGACAACGTCGCCTTGTTTAACCTGTTCATCAACTTAACCTTTTGTGCTTCCTGTTAATGGCGCGTAGCCAGCGGATTCTGTCACTTTAGCCTCTTTCGCCGCTCTGATCCTGCTTTGCCCTGGCTGAAATCCTGGAAATGCCTGTGATATAGTTCCTCGGGCAACCAGAGTATTCTTGCTCTGCTGAGGAGGTGAACGTGCAAAAATATTGTGAATTGGTTCGCCAGAAGTATGCCGAGATCGGCAGCGGCGAACTGGGATATGTGCCCGATGCAATCGGATGCGTTTTGAAGGCACTCGATGATATTGCCGCAAATTCTGCGCTAAACTCTTCTGTCAGGGAACAGGCAGCTTATGCCGCTGCAAACTTACTGGTGAGCGACTATGTTGACGAATGAAGCTTATAGACCCATCAACTGTGATGATTACGACAACCTGGAACTCGCCTGCACAAAACGCTGGACGCTTGAGCTGATCCTGAAAAACGGGGAAGCGCTCAAAGCAAAAGCGACAGATATGGTTTCACGCAAAAACGTGGAATACCTCTCTATCGATCTATCCGGTGAAACACGCGAGTTGCGCCTCGATCACATCGCCAGCTTCAGCCATCCTGAGCTGGGCACCGTTGTCGTCAGCGAAGAGTAGCGACAACGCCTCGGGCGGGATATTTCCCGCCCCCTTCCCCGTCTAGGGTTTCAGCGACCCGTAGTAAGCCGACAAATCTGCCATATCATCGTCACTCAATCCGGCCACAAAGGCTTTCATGACTTCGGCCTGCCCGCCGCTGCGCTCGCCTTTTTTATAGGCCTGCAGCGCATGGTTGAGGTAAGCGGCATTCTGTCCTGCCAGGTTGGGATAGAGCGGCACGCTGCTTTTCCCCTGCGCGCCATGACAGGCGGTGCAGGCGACTGACTTCTGCGCGCCCGCGTTAACATCGCCATCAGCCATCACCGGCAGCGCCGCCGCCAGTAGCAGGGCGGACAGTAATCTCTTCATTTTTGCTCTCCAGCATTATTGTTATTTTGCCAGATCGCCTGCCAGCCATTCTCGTCAACGGCGGCGCCTTCCCGGGTAACAAACAGGCCGGGCGCGCAGACAAGCGTCTGATTGTAATAAATCAGCGGAATACGTTCACGCTGCCACGGCGGGATCGCCAGCTCCTGCCACAGCTTTTTTATCTCGCGCCCGCCGGAGCGGCCCACCAGATGAAAATAGCCCTGCGCATGGAAACGCACGCTGACGTGTTCATCCGCTTCAGGCTGGCGCAGCGCCGACGGCGCGCTTTGCGCACAGAGCACGCCGAGCTGCTGCGGCAGCAGCAGCGGCTCGCGGCGATCGCGCCACGGCAGCTCCAGTTCCCTTAACGATGCGCAGCGCGGCAGCCAGTAGAGCCGTTCGCGGTAGCGGCGCGCTTCCGCATCGCCAAAGCGCAAACATGGCTGCGCGTCTTCACGGCTCAGCATCACCTCCTGGCGCAGACGCGCCAGCGCGGCGCGCGAGGGCATTACCCCTCCCTGCCGGGCAATCCAGCGCCGCAACAGCGCATTCGCGCGCGTTTCACTCATCTGCAAAAGCGGTGGAAAATGCAGGCTGCCGTCAGGATGCGTCAGCCCGACCAGCTGCTCCGCCAGCAGCTCGTCCAGCAGTTGTTCCTGCTCGCCGCACAATGCCGCGCTGCGCGCGCACGCTTCGGCAAAATGCGGCCAGCGCGCCTGCAGCGCAGGCAGCAGGCGCTGGCGCAGGAAGTTGCGATCGTAGCGCGCGTCCTGATTGCTTTCGTCTTCGATCCAGCGAAGCTGGTGCTGCTGCGCATAGGCTTCAAGCTGCTGGCGCGACTGATTGAGCAGCGGACGCAGCAGCACGCGACCATCGCGCACCCGCCGCACCGGCATTGCCGCCAGCCCGGCAGGCCCGCTGCCGCGCTTTAGCGCCAGCAGCAGCGTCTCGCACTGATCGTCGAGGTGTTGCGCAGTAAGCAGCCACTCATCAGGCTGCATCGCCGCCGTCAGCGCCTGATAGCGCGCCGCACGCGCCGCGCCTTCAACGCCCTGTTCGCGCGCGTCAACCTGCACGCGCAGGACCTCGCAGCCTAGCTGCCAGGCTTCGCAGATGGCGACGCAGTGCGCCGCCCAGCTGTCGGCGTTGGGGCTTAATCCATGATGAACATGCAGCGCGCGCAGGCGCGCTTGCGGATGCGCCTGCCGCCAGCTGACCAGCTGATGCAGCAGCACCGTGGAATCGAGGCCGCCGCTGAACGCCACCACCAGTGCGGCATCGGCGGGCAACAGCGAGGCGAGATGAGACAAAGACATGACGCGTTCCAGAATCAGGGCCGCCGGATGCGGCCCTCCGCGCGCGCTATTTTACGCCTGATAAAGCTCCAGCGGCAAACCATCCGGATCGGCAAAGAAGGTGCACTGCTTGCCGGTCAGATCGTCGATGCGGATCGGCTCGCACGTCACCCCTTTTTCTGCCAGCGTTGCGACCGCCGCCGCTACGTCGGGCACAGTAAAGGCCAGATGACGCAGGCCGCAGGCTTCGGGATGGCTGACGCGCGCTGGCGGAGAAGGAAACGAGAAAAGTTCGATCGTGTACTGGCCGTTCAGCGCCAGATCGCCTTTCCACGAATCGCGCGCCTCGCGGTAAACCTCGCTCATCAGGCTGAAGCCGAGCACCTCGCAGTAAAAGGCCTTACTGCGCGCATAATCTGTGGCGATGATGGCGATATGGTGAACAGAAGATAACTGCAACATAAAAAGACTCCCCGACTGTTTTGCTTATCCTGAGACGTGCGGCAGCGGCTTGCAATGCGCAATTGTCTGAAGCCGCTGCATTTTTCCGTTATTTCAGCACGCGCACGCGATAATTCCCCTCTTCGGTCAGCGTCGCGCCGTGAATATCAGTCTCGAAGCCCGGATAGTGACGGCCAATAGTGCAGAGCATCAGCAGGAAATCGAGCACCGCGCGGCTCTCTTCGGTAATCATTTCGCCCGGCATCACCAGCGGTACGCCTGGCGGATAGGGCAGGATCATATTGGCGGAAACGCGCCCTACCAGCTGGCTCAGATCCACCGTTTCCACCCTG